>NZ_CP147918.1:1800000-2100000 GCF_039645975.1 Sulfurimonas sp. HSL-1716 | reverse complement strand
TAGACAAGATCAGAGATTCTCAGACAAAAGAGGCTCTTGACAATTCCGAATCGACCATGCATAAAGCGAATTTTACAAAAGTCTTTTCTCTAATCATTGGGTTTATCAATATCGCTATCGGTCTTGCGGTAGGGTATGTCTTGATGAAAAATATCGTGAGCTCTATCAAAAATTTCGGAGAAGTGATAGACACTATCGCCGATAATCATGATTTCAGTCGTGCTATAAAACTTTCAGGCAACGACGAGCTTTCGGAAATGGGAGACAAGATCAACCATCTTGTTCAAAATCTGTCTAAATCTTTTCAAGAGATCAAATCTGCTTCAAGTGAAAATCTTTCGGTTGCCGCGGAACTCTCCTCTACCACTTTGGTGATCGGACAAGCGGCCGAAGAGGAAGCAAAAGTCGTTAATGAAACCACTGCAGAGTCCAATTTGACCAAAGAGGCAATCATCACATCTTCTCATGAAGCGCAGGCGGTGCGTGAGAAAGCCATAAGCGCGCGCAATACGCTTAAAGAGGCACAAGAAGCGCTTAGAGATACGAACAAACAGCTTCTGCTTACAGTAGAGATTGAGGGTGAGATAAATCATAAGTTAAATACGCTTTCAACCGAAGCAGCACAGGTCAAAGAGGTGCTAAACGTCATCTCCGACATCGCGGATCAAACGAACCTGCTTGCGCTTAATGCGGCTATCGAAGCAGCGCGTGCGGGAGAGCATGGACGCGGGTTCGCCGTCGTTGCCGATGAAGTGCGCAAGCTTGCAGAACGCACGCAGAAAAGCCTTGTAGAAACCAACGCTACGGTAAACGTCATCGTCCAATCCATTACCGAGATCACGGAGCAGATGAACGGTAATACAAGCCGCATGGAGGATCTGGCACATTCATCTTCTGATCTTGACCACAACACCGAAGTGGCAGTTCATACACTTTCAGATACCGTTCATGACATTGAAAAACTGGCATCCGATTCTCAAAAAAATGCCTCGACTATCGAAAATATTATAAGCAGAATCGAAAATATACGCCAGCTATCGTCGTCTAATGCAAGAAGCGTCGAAGAGATCGCTTCGGCCGCCGAACACCTGCATAAGATGACTGAACATCTAAGCAGTCAGATATCCATTTATCGTACGTAAGTGCGATAATAAAAATGTATTTTCACCGGGTACATATCGAGGTCACAAACATCTGCGGCCTCTCCTGCAGTTTCTGTACCCCTAAAAAACAGCCTCCAAAAACCATGAGCATCGCCTTTTTTGAAAAAGTGCTTACCGAGTTGAAACCGTATACAAGAACACTGGCTTTTCATATCTTGGGTGATCCTCTTACCCTTTCAAATCTTGCTTTATATCTTGAGTCAGCATATCTTCAAGGCTTTGAAGTGGAGCTTACAACAAGCGGGTACTATTTAAAAAAAACTCCCTTTTCCACACTTTTTCATCCTGCAGTCAGACAGATAAACATCTCTCTTAACAGCTATAACAAAAACTCTCTGAACATGGGATTTGAAGAGTATATGCAGAGTGTAATGAAAATCTGCAAGGAGAAGTTAAAAAATCATCCCAAACCTTTTATCAATTTGAGAATTTGGAATCTGGACGAGCACTTTTCCGAACTTTCGTTTAACAAAAAGATTTTTGACTATCTACGGCAGCACTTCGATATAGAAGTTGACGAAACCAAGATATATGAAGAAAAGATAAGATCGATCCGTATAGACTCGAAAATAGTTCTAAGATTCGACAATTATTTTGAATGGCCTTCGCTTACCTCTTCGCATCAAAGCCATGGTTCATGTTATGGGCTTAAGTCGCATATAGGAATCTTGGCAGACGGAACGGTCGTCCCTTGCTGTTTAGACGGTGAAGGTGTCATAAATCTCGGAAATATCGGAGAAATACCCCTAAAAGAGATATTAAAAGCAAACCGCGCACAAACTATGATCAAAGGTTTTGCACAGATGAAAGCCGTCGAAGAACTTTGTGTAAAGTGCAGTTATAAAAATAGATTTCAAAATTTTTTATAACTACATTTGCGAGTTTTTCGATACAATAATACGCAGATATTTAAACGGTCTAAGATGTCGCACGATAGGTGTTAATAGGTGTTTATAAATGATTGTAAAAACAAGAAGTAAAAGTTGAATATAGTTATAGCAGGTGCTGGAAAAGTCGGGTTCTTTTTAGCAAAAGAGTTGATGGAAGACAACGAAGTCACTTTAATCGACAGTAATGAAGGGACGATCAAAAATCTGGAAGACAGTCTGGATGTTTTGACCATTTACGGCGATGTCGAAGATCCGAACCTTTATAAAAGCATCCAAAAAGACGTGGATCTTTTCGTGGCTGTTACGAATTCGGACGAAGTGAATCTTCTTTCCTCTTTGATAATCGATAACATCGTCGATGTAAAAGAGAAGATAGTCAGATTAAGAAACAACTTCTTTATAAACGACAACATCAAAAGAAAACTTAGCATATCCACCATGATAACTCCCGCCATCGATGTGGCGCACAACTTCAAACTGCTGGTCAACTTTCCGCATATAAGCAACATAAAGACTTTTGAACAGACCGAAGCGCTGCTGCTTTCCATCAAAGCCTATGAAGGATTCGGAAATATCTCTATTTTTGATTTTATCCATAAATACAACAATAAGATCGTCGTCGCAGGAATAGAGCGGGCAGGAAATTTTTTCGTTCCCGATGAAACGGAAATTCTCAAACCAAACGACCTTATATACTTTTTCGTTTTTTCCGAGGTAGTGGATTCTATCAGGGAGAAGGTCTGTAACAAGGTGGAGAAACAGTCTTTGAAAAACTGTATTATTTACGGGGCCAACCAACTGGGCATAGAGATATCCAAAGTTCTTGCCAAAAAAGGTCTCAACGTAAAACTTGTCGATAAATCATTGGAAAACTGTCAAAATGCAAACACGATATTGAAAAACAGCATAGAGGTCATAAAAAGCAATTACAACAATCTGGACGCCGTTTTGGATAACTTCACGGGAGAGATCGACGTTTTCATAGCTTCGACGAACGATGACGAGTTCAATATCATAAAGTGTATAGAAGCCAAGCAAAAAGAGATCAAAAAGGTCATCGGAATATATAACAACAACCAGTATGCGACCTTGATGAGAAAGCTGGGTATCGAAGTTATCCGCGGTGAGAAGATGAACGCTTACTTTACGATACTCGAACATATCAATTCGACAAAGCTTGTTTCACAAAAAGCGTATTGTAACGGTGCAGGAACCGCTTGTCTGAGAAAGATACTTCCGAATTCAAAGCTTATAGGTACAAAACCGTTCATAAACGATAAACTGAACAAAAAAGGAAGTTTTTATATTTTAAGGGATGAAAAGTTTATTTTATACCAAAATATAGGCAAACTGCAAGAAGATGATATTATCATCGCCTTTATGCGGAAAAAAGATTCCAAACTCATAACAGCATGGTTAAAGCAAAACGACAGTGAATAAAAAAAATATACTCAAGTTCGTTTCGATAGTCGGGATAGTCGTATTTATCACGTTGCTAATTCCTCCGATCGTAGGATTTTTTTACGGCGAGGACGTAAAGAAATATCTGCTGATCATTCTTTTATTCCTGGCGATAAACGTGGGGATGTTCCTTTATCTTAAAGATCATGACATAAAACTCAGTATAAAAGAGAGCATCATCTCCGTCAATATAGTCTGGCTGCTCATAGGCGTCGCCGGTGCAATGCCCTATCTGATATATACCGACATCGGGTTTGCAGGTGCTTTTTTTGAATCGATCAGCGGTTTTACGACCACGGGAGCGACCGTATTTCAAAATGTGGAGATACTGCCCCACAGTATACTTTTTCACAGAAGTCTGACTCACTGGATAGGCGGTATGGGTATTATCGTACTGGGGGTGGGACTGTTGCCGCTTTTAAATCCCAACGGTTCGCTTACGCTTTTTAAAGCCGAGTCGACGGGTATCTCTTTAGACAAGATATCACCGAAGATCAAAGACACCGCCATAAAGCTCTGGGAAGTATATTTTCTGATAACGTTTGCGGATTTTGTACTTTTGATGATCTTTGGCATGAACTGGTTTGATGCCATAAATCATGCGTTTGCGACCATCTCCACGGGCGGATTTTCTACAAAGAACGATTCCATAGGATTCTTTAAAAGCGACGCCATCATCTGGGTTACGACGTTTTTCATGTTCATCTCGAGTATAAACTTTTTGTCTCATATCCGTTTTCTGCAGGGTGACAAGCATGCGTACTTGAACGCCGAAGCCAAATGGTTCGGGCTTGTTGTTTTGTTCTTGTCGATACTTTTGGCAATAGTGCATGCGGTGAGCGGGCATATCGATTTTTATACGTCGCTTTTGCACTCCTCTTTTTCCGTAGTATCCGTGGCAACATCGACGGGATTCGCTACGCAGGATTATGAAAAATGGGGCAATATCTCCATAATGCTCATTTTCTTTGCGATGCTCTTGGGCGGAAACACGGGCTCGACGGCGGGCGGGGTGAAAACGATAAGACATGTCCTGTTTTTAAAAAATATAGTTTTTGAGATCAAAAAAACGCTGAACCCAAATACGATATCTTCGATTTTCATAGACGATAAAGAGATCAAGAGCTCTACCATACGTTCTATTTTCGGATTCTTGTCCCTGTTTTTTATAACGATATTTATCACCATGGGTTATCTGTATGCAAGAGGATATGACGAGATGACTTCGTTGTCGACGGCTATTTCGATGGTCGGAAATATCGGGCCGGCATTTGGGCTTACGGGTCCCAGCGGCAATTACGCATTTTTCAGCTGGTATGACAAGATCGTTCTCTCCTTTTCCATGATAATCGGAAGGCTTGAGTGTTATACGGTGTTCATAGTCTTTAGCAACTTTTTCTGGAAAAAGTTTTAAGGCTTGTTCAGCATCCTGTAGATGTAGTCGATATCCGTATGTTCTTCTATATGCCCGGCAAACGACTCGATAGCGGATCTTTTATACTCTTTGAAATTATAGCCCTTATAGTTCTTGTTTATCTGTGTAAACAGTTTTTCTCTCAAAGCATCGCTGTCAAATAGTCCGTGAACAAATGTTCCGTAGAGGTTTTTCTGTTTTTGAAAGAGTTTTTTGGCGGTCGCGTTACGGATCTCATACCCTTCGATTTCACAGTCAAAAATATTGTAAAGCTCTTTTTTGACGATCTTTTTCTCTTTAAAGACCACATCGCCCTTGAATCTGCCCAAGCCTTTTGTCTCGAGTATTTCCGATTCGACCGCATTGGGATCGAGGATGCGTTCAAACATCATCTCATAACCGCCGCATATGGCGACGATAGTCGTTTTCTTTGATCTCAATATCTCGAAAAAACCTTTTTCTTCAAGCCATTGCAGATCTTCGACCACTCTTTTGCTCCCCGGCACTATTATCATGTCATAGCTGTTTGCCGAAGCGGGAGTCGAGATAAAAGAAAGCTCTATCTGTTCATCTGCTACAAGCGGTTCGAAATCGGTGAAATTGCTTATATGAGGAAGCTTTATAACGCCGGCTTTTATAATGGCTTTAGAGGTGTTTTGGTCGTAGCCGAGTATAGACTGGCTGTCTTCAAAACCGAGATTGAACGGTTTGTATGGGATCACCCCCAAGACCTTTATGCCAAAACGCTCCTCTAAGATATGGATGCCGTCGTCAAAAAGTGTAATGTCGCCGCGAAATTTATTTATGATGACGCCGAGGATGTTTTCTCTGAGAAATTTTGGCAAAAGCGAATAAACACCGACGATGGAAGCAAAGACGCCGCCTCTTTCTATATCGGCGACAAGGATAATTTTTGTGTCAAACTCTTTTGCGATGAAGATGTTTGAGAGATCTTTATCCATCAGATTCAGCTCGACGGGGCTGCCGGCGCCTTCGGCGACGATGCACTCATACTCTTTGCGGAGTTTTTTAAACGCTTTTTTCGCGTACGGTTTTAGCGAGTGGATATCTTTGTAGTATTCACGTACGCCGATATCCGATACTGCTTTTCCGTTGATGATGAGATGCGCGCTGTTTTTTGAGCCTGATTTTAAAAGAATGGGGTTCATAAAGTGCGATGTTGCGATTCCTATCGCTTCGGCCGCAAAATACTGAGATACGGCTATCTCTCCTCCGTCGTCACAGACACGGGAGTTGTTCGAAACATTTTGCGCTTTGAACGGAGAGACTTTCACACCGCGTTTGTGCAGAAGATAGGTCAGTGCGAACGAGATAGTGGATTTTCCCGCATCGCTGCTTGTACCGAAAACGCTAAGAGAGTTCATTAACCCCTGCCTTTTTTATATTGATATATATATAGATTATATACTTTTTATGCTGTGATTTTCTCTATCTGTCTTAAAAAATCGATGTAATTTATCGGTAACCAAATATTTGTAGAATCCCAAACGAATGAGACCGATGTATCTTAAATTTTAACCAAGGTATAGTGAAAATGACTATAAAACAGAAGATAAGGGTAGGACTGGGTATTATCTTTTTCGGGATATCCGTAAATATTTTTGTCGTGTATTCGAACAACATAAAAGTGTACAAACTGAGCGAACTGACTGCAGAGGAATCCGTTCCTTATGCCCTGTACGCCTCTGATGCTATCTATCAGACGTCACAGTTTCAGCAATACATCATTAAAGCCTGTCTGACAAAGAACCCCGGGCTTATAAAAGAAGCCGAAAGTGCATACGGCGCGTTTATGAAAGATATAAACAGATTTGAGACGATGTTTAAAAAAGTGGGCAATAAAAAAGGGCTCCAGATAGTAAAACCGATACAAAAAAATATGGATATCTTTCTTCAAAGCGGTAAGGACATGATAGATAACTACGGTATTAGTGCAGAAGACGCCGCCTGGAGTCTGGAAGTATTTGACAAGCAATCCGTGGAACTGATCCGGGATGTGAACAAGCTTAAAGATCTGCAGGTAAACGAAGCGATAAGCAACTCCAAGCTGACTATGCAAAAGGTGAACTTTACAAAGATATTTTCGATGTCGATAGGATTGTTCAATATTTTCGTCGGTATGATCGTAGGCGTCATACTCTTAAGATCTATCCTGACCTCTATCAAAAATTTCGGCGACGTGGTCGAAGTGGTCGCAAACAATCATGATTTCAGCCGCGATATAAGCATCTCCGGCAAAGACGAGCTCTCGGATATGGGGCATAAAATAAACACCCTCGTATCGATGCTGCGCAACTCTTTTGACGAGATAAGATCGGCTTCAGGCCAAAATCTTTCGGTCGCCTCGGAACTCTCTTCTACAACCTCTCAGATAGGAAAATCCGTAAAAGAGGAGTCGCAGATCGTATACCAGACGACCAGTGAATCGAACTCGACAAAAGAGATCATTCAACGCTCAGCTCAAGAAGCGCAGGTGGTCCGCGAAAGATCTATAAGTGCCAGAAGCGCTTTGCAAGAAGCGCAAAAATCACTCAGAGACACCAATGCGCAGCTGTCGCTGACGGTAGAGATAGAAGTCCAGATAAACGAAAAGCTCAATGCACTTTCAGAAGAAGCGTCTCAGGTTAAAGAGGTGCTAAACGTCATCTCCGACATCGCGGATCAAACGAACCTGCTTGCGCTCAACGCGGCCATCGAAGCAGCGCGTGCGGGAGAGCATGGACGCGGGTTCGCCGTCGTTGCCGATGAAGTGCGCAAGCTTGCAGAACGCACGCAGAAAAGCCTTGTAGAAACCAACGCTACGGTAAACGTCATCGTACAGTCCATCAACGAGATCACGGAGCAGATGAATGACAACAAAAACCGCATAGATGCACTTGTGGAGTCTTCGTCTGAGCTGGATAACAATACGGAGATGGCGGTAGGCATCCTCTCAGATACCGTCGTGGATATAGAGAAACTGGCGGTCGATTCGAACAAGAACGTTCTTTCCATCGAGAACATCATCTCTAAGATGGAGCATATAAATTCCCTCTCTGCCTCTAATGCGAAAAGTGTCGAAGATATCCACTTAAAAGCGGAGCATCTTTCAAATACGGCAAAACATCTAAGTACGCAGATATCAATCTATCATACATAGCCTCATAGCTTCTTTCCAGTTCGGATTAAAGTTTTTGGTAACGAATTTTTTAGAATGAGGCACAAGGCATTTCGAGCAGTCCTGATGGATGGCATCCCCGTAGATTCCCTCTCCTCCGTTCTTTGAAGCGACGGAGCAAAAACTGTATTTTGTTTTGTCTCCCACTTTTTTGATCCCCTCATCTTTGAAACGAAAATATGGACAGGCGCAAAAATAGCAGTTCAAATAGGGCGTATCGTGACATTTTTCGCCCTTTTTGTACAAAGGACAGAACTCCTCTTCGTTTTCTGCCATGTTCTCATAGACGAAGTATTCGATGATTTGCTCCTTTGTGTACCCTTTTTCTGTCAGTTTATCGATGATCTTCTTATGCTTTATCGCATGCTGTTCGTACCACTGGGAGTAGCTCATTTTGTGTTCCTTGATATGATGAGGTAGATGAAAAAAGGAGCGCCTATAAAAGCGGTGACTACGCCTATGGGAAGTTCGCTCTGGGTATTTATCACTCTTGCGAGCGTATCGCACAGCACCAGAAAGAATCCGCCGAAAAGAGCTGTTTTTAAGATGCGTCTATTTACCGTCGAAGGGTAGAGTTTTGCCACGGTATGCGGTACGACGAGTCCTACGAACCCGATAGGACCGCTTATGCTCACCAGTACGCCGATAGCAAACGACGAAAGAACAAGAAGAATAAGGGTCACTTTTTTGGTATCTATCCCTTTTAGTTTCGCGTCTTCATCCGAGAGGCTCAGAAGCTGAAGCTCAAATCTGTACAGATAGACAAAGATAGTCAGTACGGCGGCGATGATGCCCAAGATAAAAGGGTTCTGCCAGCCTATGTTGGAAAGCGATCCCATGGTAAAGCGGATGAGCATATCGTTTTGTATGGAGTTTCCAAGATAGAATATCACCATAAGCGCCGAAGTGAAAAACAGAGAAAGTGCGATTCCCAAAAGCAGGATGGACTGATTCTGTGAACTCTTTATATATCTTGAGAGCCAAAGAAGCAGAAGCACGGTTGACATCGCACCCAAAAATCCGAACAAACTAAGTGCAGCCATGCCAAAAGCGACGGCGGCTATGCCGAGTTTGATAGCGATACCCGCACCGAGAACGGCCCCGCTGGATATGCCAAGAGTGTAAGGCGTCATAAGCGGATTACGAAAAAGCGTTTGAAATAAAAGCCCGCTGAGAGAGAGGATGACACCGGCAAAGAACGCGAAAAATTCGCGGGGAAGTCTGAGTTCAAAAAATATTTTAAAGCTGAGCGTATCGTAGTTGAACAGTTCGTTTACGTGTATGGGCGCGCTGCCGAAAAACGGCGATAAAACGAGAACCGAAAATAGCAATAACCATAGAAGCCGTCTACCCATATTTTACCTATAATATCATTTCATAAAAGCGATTGCTTATTCTACCAAAAATAGTTTGATAATAAATTTTTAATATTTTAGGAGTATACTTCAATTTAGACATAATAGTATAAGTAAAATTTATTATGCGAACAAAGGAGTCGATCATGAAACGGATATCTGTGTGTAACGCTGCAATAGTGGCGATGTTGCTTGCGGTCGTAGGCGTCGATAATGCGTATGCAGTTCCGAGTTTTGCACGTCAGACGGGACTTGACTGTACGGCTTGTCATACGGTGTTCCCGGAACTGACTAAAGTGGGACGGGATTTCAAACTTCGCGGTTATACGATGGAGGGCGGAACGACGAAAATGCCTCTTCCTCTGGCTGCGATGATAATGGCGGAAGTTACGAACGTGTCTGATAGCAGTAACGGATCGGTCGTAAACGGTAACGGACAAAACAGAAACGGCGAGCTTGTGATCCCGCAGATCAGTCTCTTTTACGGCGGAAAGATCTACAAAAAGGTTGGTGCGTTCATTCAAGTAACCTATGACGGGACGCTTCTCCCGCAGGATAAAGCCGTATCGCCGTATACGGCCATGGATAACGCCGATATCCGTTATGCCGATTCTGTCATGTTACATGACAAGGAGCTTATATACGGGATAAGCGTCAACAATAATCCGAGTGTGCAGGATCTATGGAACTCTACTTCGGCATGGGGATTTCCGTATGCATCCTCTTCTGTGGCACCGGCACCTTCTGCAGCTACGCTTATAGACGGCGGGCTCGGACAAGTAGCTGCGGGCGCAAGTGCTTATGTGATGTGGGATGACACGCTTTATGCGGAGCTGGGCATATACCAGACGATACCAAAAGGAGGGATACAGGGAGTGTTTGGCTGGAATAACGGAGGATCCGATCCTGTAGTGTACGGAGACGCACCTTACGGACGCATCGCATTGCAGCATGATTTCGGCGATCACTATCTTATGGTAGGAAGTTATGCGATGACGACAAGAATAAGACAGGACGGTACGGATAAACTCGATACGTATCGCGACTGGGCTGTAGATGCGGAGTATCAGTTTGATTATGACAAACATAATGTCACCGCGACCGCCACCAGGATATGGGAGGGCGCTAATCTTGATGCAAGTTATGCGACAGGAGGAGCCGATAACGGTTCAGACTCGCTTACTACGACCAAGGTAAGGGCAAGTTACCGTTATGATCACAAGTACGGTGCTTCGCTGGGATATGTCACGACATCGGGAAATGTAGATGCCACGAAATACGGCACGGGTACAGGGTCGCCGGACAGCAGTTACGAAATAATCGAAGCAGATTATCTGCCAATCAATAAAATTAAGTTCTCTTTGCAATACACTATGTACGATAAGTTTGACGGTGCAAGGAAAAATTATGACGGCGCGGGACGTAATGCCTCGGATAACGACACCCTTTATCTTATCGGATGGTTTATGTTCTAGAGATCCTGTTATTCATATTTGACCGCCAATGCATGAAAATCCACACCGTAAAGTCTTTTAAGATTTTCGGTCTGGAAAAAATCTTTTTCAAAGTAGAGGGCGTTTTTATCTTTGATGAAAAGTACGGGGTTGTCTATGTATGAAGCGAGATGCAGGTCGTGGGTGATCAAGATGATCTGATGAGATCTTTTGAGCTCCTTGATGCGGTTTGCGATCACTTTTGCGTTATGCGGGTCGAGGTTCGCGCTGGGTTCGTCGAATATAATGATCTCACTCTCCTGCGTGAGCGCCTGTGCCATAAGGACAAGTGCAGTCTCCCCTGAGCTCAAAGAGCTCACACGGTGATCTTTTAGATGTTCTATGCCCATGAGCCTCATGTTTTTTTCGGCGATCTTTTTATCGCTTCGGGTATAATCAAAAAAACTTTTTTTGTAGCTAAAGCGCCCCAGAAGTACGAACTCAAATACGTTCACGTAGTGATCGTAGATATCCAGTTTTGCGGGTATATAGGCGATAGTTTTTGCCCTCTCTTCAAATGACAGCTCTTTGATCTCTATACCTTTTAGCCTGATCTGCCCTTCATACGCGATAAGGCCGCAGAGTGCTTTTGCCAGAGTGCTTTTGCCCGAACCGTTTGGACCGAGTATGCTGAGATGAGCGCCGATATCAAGGTTTACTTCCTGCAAGATCACCTCTTCGGAGTATCTGCATGTAAGCTGCTTTATCTCAATCATTCATCTCCCTGCAAAGTCTTTTTATCGTAAGAGAGACTCTTTGAGAGGGGATATGGAGATAGTTTTCATCAACTATCGATATTTTTTTGTTTTTGGAAGCTTCGGTAGGAAGTGTGTACCAGTTATGAAGAGCACGTTTTACATCGACGTTTGGCTCCGTTGCTTTTGAGTGCAGGATAATGATCTGCTGCGGATCGAGGGCTATGACGTTTTCATAGCTGAGCACGGGCTGGCTGAGGAGCTTCGATGTGTAGGCGTTTGTATTTCCGCATGCTTTGATGATATCTTCGAAAAAAATATCGTGCCCCGCTATATAGATGCCGCCTCGCAGATCCTCTTTGAGACCGTAAACTATCATCACGGAGTGCGGTTTTTTAGCTTTCTTGGCATCTTTTAACGCATCGTTGATCTCTTTTATGAGTTTGGCGGCATTTTTTTGTTTTGAGATGGTTTGTGCCACTTTTGAAATGGAGCTTTTTATCTCATCTATGGTCTGAAGTCGCAGCATCAGGGTTTTTATGCCGAATTTTTGCAGTTTTTGCAAGACGGCAGAGTTAAAATCCTGACCGATCACCAAAGTGGGCCGGGCGGAGACGATCTTCTCAAGATTCGGATTACCATAGCCTCCTATGACGGGAAGTTCTCTCGCTTCTTTGGGGTAAAGCGAGTACTCGCTTGTCGCGACCATCTCTTTACCGCCGCCAAGCCCGTAAACAATCTCCGTGATGGAAGGGCTCAAAGAGATTATTCTCTCATCACCCCAAAGGGTGAGCATAAAAAATAAAATGCCAAAGATCGTTCTTATGCTCAAATCTTTTCCTTAGAATCTTAGTTTCAATCCGGCAGTCGCGGTGGTGGTGAAATTTACGGGATAGATAGCGTCGTCTTGCACCCACAGGCCGTTCTTTTGGTTGAACAGATTGTTTATTTTAGCAAAAACTTCCCAAGTTTTCTTTGCATAGGTCACAGAGAGGTCGGTGTTCATGTAGGCATCCTGTTTTTGACTGAAATCGTTGTTGAAGTCGTTTGCTGCGTAAGCTTCTGACCGATAGATCTGGGTCAGAGCAAGCGTGGTGTTTCTGTTTGGCAGATAGCAAAGCGTCGCTTTAAGACTGTGATCGCTAACGCCGGGAAGTTTTTTGTTCGTATAGTCGTCGCTTCCCATCTTTTCGTCGTCGATGAGTGCTTGAACATAGTTGTAGTTCAGCGCAACGTTGAAGTGTTTGTTTATGACAAGTTTGTCGTACAGATCCGCTCCATATTTATGCGACTTGTCTATATTCGTGTTCTCTCCCGTAAAGGCTCCTGTTTTATGGTAGTAGATCTCATTTTTCAGATCGATATAATAAAAAGAGATTTTAAACTTGTTGGTGTTTGTGATATTGTTATAACCAAAAGTGAAGTTATTGGCTTCCATTGGAGAGATAAAACTGTTGAATGTCCCTCCGTAATCGAAGAACTTGTCGATATCGGGTGCCTGATAGGAGTGTGAATAGTTCGCAAATACAGAGCTTTTTTTATCCAAGGCATAGTTATATCCGAGTTCTCCTCCGTGCAGAAGTACATGCTTGTTGAGATCTGAAGAGGTGCTCTTGTAGGTGTATGCTACGTCTTCTAAGCGGTATCCGGCTTTAAAAGTGGCTTTTCCCAGATAAAACTCGCTCATTACAAATCCCGCATTGTTGTTTTTTCCGGTTTTGTCGCTTGAACTTTTTCTGTCTCCGAAAAATCCGTCATAACCGATGCTCAGACTGACTTTTTTCGTGATATAGTCCAAAGAGGTCTTTACAGAATCGGAATCATAATAGGAAACAGAGGCATATGTCACATAATCAGATTTTTTCTTTTCATGCGACGCATCGATGTGTAAAGCAAATGCATCGTCGATATAGTAGTCCGCTCCCGCGCTTAGAGTATCCGTATCAAAAAGCTGATGGGTCGAGGGATAAAAAGAGGCGCTTTTTTGCGTAGGGTCGGAGTTGTAAGCATTTTTTGTAAGGTAGCTTGCGTAGATGACGTCGGTCCTTGCAAAACTTGCTCCCAGACGCAGTTCAAGCTTTTGCGTCAAAGCGTATGAAAGGTTGAAAGTGCCCGTAGAGAACTTGTTCTTGTCTTTGTTTCCGCTAGAGTCTATATATCTCGTACCGTCTGATTTTTGCGTTTCGCCGCTTGCCGATACAGAAAATCTGTCATCGCTGTGGCCGAAGTAGAATGAACCGTCGGCTGTGCCGTATGTCCCGCCGTAAAATGCAACCTCTTTATCATTGTTCTGTTTTGTCGTTATGTTGATGACGCCTGCATTGGCTCCGTCTCCTCCGACGACGATCCCGCTTGATTTGATGATCTCTATGCGTGCGATCGAAGAGGGGGAGATAGACGCGAGAAGCTGTGCAAGACTGTCGATGCTGTTAAGTCTTCTGCCGTTTACCGTGACGACGACGTTTTGGTTTCCGTTACTCGTGCCGTATCCGTGAAGATCGATGAGCTGGGAGAACGGGTTTCCGTAAGAGGGCATTGTAACTATGGAAGTCTGCTGGTTTAAGAACTCATAAACGTTTTGTACATGGGCCTTTTGTATGTCTTCGGCAGTATAGACCTCTACGGCATCGGTCGATCTGAGCTCATCGGTTTTTATGGCGGTCGAGTCGATCCTCAGCGGTTCGAGCGTCACCGTGTCTTGTGCGTAAAGCGAACCGATGAGTGATGCCAGGACCAGTGATGTTTTGATACTGTTTTTCATTTTTTTCCTTGAATGTTTATTTTTTTGTTATGTGTAAAGAAAAACACTTAAGGCGGTGAGATGGAAGTATTTAGCGTGACAAAGATCTGCGGCTTTGATTTTTGTTTTGGATGGAGTTTTATGGCTTTTTTGGTGCGTTTTTTATAAAAACAGTTACAATGGCAGGGCTTTAAAGAGAGCTCTGGTATTGCTAATGTACAGGAGAGTTCCTCCTCTTCCTCTATAGCTTCAAGTTCCTCCCCGTAAAAGCTGTTCATATGAAAAGTCTGCACGCGCGAGCATTGGGCATTGAGTGTTATTTGGTTGACAGTTGCAGTGATGGCGCGCAGGGTAAAATAGTTTTTACCGAAACCTTTTGGCAGCTTCATGACTCTCTTTTGATTTTTCAAGTATTGATTTTTCGAAATTGTACATAAAAGTGGCTAAAATATGCTTATGAAACTTTCCCATTTAAAGCAGCTTATCGTATATTTTAAAAAATTCGAGAAGATAGGTGCCATATACAGAGTGTCCGATACCATCATTAAAGTGGTGTTCGACCGAGACGACGAAGTCTATTTCGATATGCAGCGTTCGAATTCCGCCGTTTTCAAGTGTGAGAGCTACACCCGTTCAAAAGTCTACAACGCGCCTTTTGACGTCGTTCTTGCAAAACGCTTCAACCGCTGTGAGATCGAAGACGTTGCTCTTGTCAAAGGCGATAAGATACTGCGCTTTGCAACGGTTCAAAAAGGTGCATACAAAGAGATAAAGACATACCTTCAGTTCGAATTTACGGGAAAATACACGAACGTCATCATTTTAGACGAAGAGGAGAGGGTTCTTGAAGCTTTGCGCCATATAGACCTTTTCTCCTCATTTCGCGAGGTAAAAGTCGGACAAAAACTGCTGCCCCCTCCCGCAGCTCCGTTTGCCGCCAGAGAATATCCGATAGAAGATATCGAAAAGTTTTTGTATGATGTATATAGCGAAAGAAGCGAAAAAAGGCTTGAATCGCTGAAAAAACAGAAACTTTCATTTTTACAGAAAAAACTTTCGCGTCTTGAAAAGTTCTACGACGAACTCGAAGACGAGTCCGTATTGGAGCGCGAAGTACGAGAAAATGAGCATTTCGGAAATCTTATTCTCTCTAATCTGCATCTGATCAAACCCTATCAAAAGCTTTTATACGTAAAAGATTATGACGGAAGCGATGTACAGATAGGTCTGGATACTTTATTTGCAGTTCCCTCGGATATAGCGAAACATTTTTTCAGACTTTCGAAAAAAGCCAAGCAAAAAGCCAGAAATCTTCATATCGAGCGCGCTTCGTTAGAGGAAAAAATGGAGTTTTTGAAACATTTTATACAAACGGTAAAAAATGCCCGTGATATTTCCAGGATCGAACTTCTGTTCCCCGCAAAAAAACAGGAAAAAAGAACGAAACAAAACGAATCGATCGAACAGTTTTTTATAGACGGTTATAAAGTGATGCTGGGAAAAAGCGAGAAAGGAAACATCGAACTTTTGCAAAAAGCAAAAGCAAAAGACACTTGGCTGCACCTCAAAGACAGACCTTCGGCTCATGTCATCATAGTCACCGATAAACAATCGCTGCCGCAGCATATAATCTATGAAGCCGCCAGACTCTGCGTAGATTTTTCATTATTTGAAAAAGGGCGCTATTTGGTCGATTATACCCAAAGACGAGAGGTAAAGATTCAAGATGGCGCAAATGTGCTTTACTATAAATACAACACAATAGAGGTTGATAACACTCTTTAGGAGGGTGCTATGGCAATAGGTCCGGTCGGAAATGCTATCTATGTAAATCAGCAGACAGCAAGCGTGTCGAGTGAACATACGGCAAGAAACAACCGTATCGATATGCAAAATTTTACAGCGGGCGTTGCTGTCACTCAAGAAGAAAAAGAGGTCAAAGAGGTCCGCCCGGCAGAAGAGAACCATAAGGTCGATGAAGACCGCGAGCATCAAAGACAAGAACATGATGAAGAACAAAAACGCTCTCCAAAAAAAGAGAACCTTGATAAAAAAAAGGAAGAAAATGATGACGGGGAGATACATCATTTAGATATTAAAGTCTGATTGGATATAATTAGTTATCAAATTTTGAAATGGATTTTTCATGCAGATAATGGATAAAGTAGGTTCTAATAAAGAGAGGGTCGTGACCGGACTTGGACTTTTGGCCGCAGTTTTAGTGATAGGGTTTATAGACAGTTTTTTACTTACTTGGCTTGTTTTGGGAGTGGTATACCTGCTTGCTTTCAAAGAGGCGAACGAACTTTTTGGAATAAACAACAATTCACTCTTTTTTTACGGTGCGCTTTTATGGCTTGTAGCACTTTTTTATCCTTATGGAGACGATCTTTTCGTCATAGCCGGTGTTATATTCTTCGGAGCCGTCGCATACACTCAAAATATTCCATGGAAAAACTTTCTGCCGTTTTTATATCCGACTGCAGGGATGCTTTTCTTCTGGACGCTTTATCAAGAGTACGGCATGGTATCGCTTTTATGGCTGATCGTTGCGGTAGCGGGAACGGACGTAGGGGCGTACTATGTCGGAAAAAGTATAGGCAAAACGCCGTTTTGCGTAACGAGCCCCAATAAAACGATGGAAGGCGTTGTCGGCGGATTGGTAGTGGCGACCGTGCTCAGCTTTTTTATCGGTATAACGTTCGTGGATATGCAAAAAGCGATCATCATCTCGTTTTTAGTATCGCTGTCGTCTATTTTCGGCGATCTTTTTGAGAGTTATCTAAAACGTCAGGCAGGAGTCAAAGACAGCGGGACCATATTGCCTGGTCACGGCGGAGTACTGGATAGAATAGACGGCTATCTTTTCGGCGCCATCGTCATGCTTGTTCTTCTTCGCGGTCTGGTATAAAAATTGATAATTCTCGGATCAACCGGCTCCATAGGAGTCAATACGCTCGCTATTGCGGAGCGTTTTAATCTTAACGTAGATATTCTGGCGGCAGGAAAAAATATCGCTCTTTTAAACGAACAGATAAGGGTGCATAACCCAAGAATAGTCGTTATCGCCGATAAGGATGATGCGGCTCGCGTAAAGCATCATGACGTACGTTTTGGCGAAGAAGCGATACTCGAAGCCATCGAGAGTTCAAAAAGCGAACTGATGGTAAACGCGTTTGTCGGGTTTTTAGGACTTCGTCCTACGCTTAAAGCGATAGAAACAGGCAAACGCGTGGCTTTGGCAAACAAAGAGAGTCTGGTCGCCGCGGGAGCTTTTATAGATACTTCCAAGATACAGCCCATCGACAGCGAGCATTTCGGACTCTGGTATCTGCTGCAAAACAGAGCGGTTTCAAGCATGACCATCACCGCAAGCGGTGGAGCGTTTCGTGACTGGGACCTCAGGGATCTGCCCAATGCGACGCTCGAAGATACCCAAAAACATCCGAACTGGTCGATGGGTCAGAAGATAACCATCGACTCTGCTACGATGGTTAACAAGATGTTCGAGCTTTTAGAGGCCAGATGGCTTTTCGGCGAAGGAAAATACGATGCCATCATCGAAACAAAATCGCTTATTCATGCGCTTGTGAACTTTAAAGACGGCTCTACGACGGCACATATAGCCAATGCTTCCATGCAGCTTCCCATCTCTTATGCGATCATGAACAAGGTCGATGCGCAGATACTAGAACCCGTCGACCTGGTAAAAGCCGGTTCTTTGGAGTTTAGAGCCATAGATAAAGCGCGTTATCCGATCTGGCAGATCAAAGAGGAACTTTTAGCCAATCCTAAACGGGGGGTCGTCATAAATGCGGCAAACGAAGCTGCGATCGCAAGGTTCATAGCAGGCGAGATAGGCTTTATGGATATTTCAAAGCATATTTTAAAAGCGTATGAGCACTTTTTGGATGAGCCAAAAAGCGTCGATGATGTCTTTATGCTAAATAAAGAAGTCAGAAGATTTTGTAAGGTCTGACATGCCAAAGAGCAAAAGAGATTTTTTCGACTATCTTATCGATAAATTGTCGTCGTGTAATAGGTTTGTAGTCATTTTGATCTCTACATTCGTCTCCACGTTCCTTTCCGTTCCGCTGGTCTATATCTTTGTATTGTTGTTCAAATGTGAATATAACTACGTTTACTTTTCTTTGTCGATTATTCTGCCGCTTCTTATAACACCCTTTATGACATATTTTATTTTGAAACTGGTAAAGAACCTGAAGTTCGTTAAAGAGCATCTTCAAGAAGAGATAAACAAAAATAAGAAAAAAGATATCATGCTCTTTGAACAGGCACGTTTTGCGTTAATGGGAGAGATGATGGCAAATATCTCTCATCAGTGGAAACAGCCTTTGAATACGATATCGCTGGCAGTCGTTGCGGCAAGAACGTCAAGCGGGAAAAAAGAGGAGATGGACAAATACTTCACCATCATGGAAGATAACGTAGATTATCTGGCATCTACGGTAGATGACTTTATGTCGTTCTTTGATAAGAAAGTTTCTTTGGAGCTTAGAGAGCTTGAAGAGCTGATAAAAGAGATCAAGAGTATAATCTGTTCACATATCGACAACAAAAAGATATCTTTGGAGATAAAGATCGATGAGCAAAGCAGACATGCCATGATGGTCTCATCCGTTACGCAGGTTATTTTAAATCTTTTAAACAACTCAAGAAATGCTTTAGAGCTTTTAAAAAAAGAGGGCAAGAAGATAGAGTTGCGTTTTTCAAGTCAAGATGAAGGGATCATCATCGAGTGCATAGACAACGGCGGAGGTATCGAAGAGAGTATCCAGCATAAGATATTCGATCCCTATTTTACGACAAAACATAAAAAGAAAGGTACGGGTATCGGTTTGTTCATGTCAAAAGAGATTGTGCAAAAAGTTTTTGAAGGCGATATAATCTTAAAATCATCCGATGCCGAGGGTACGCATTTTTATATTTTCATACCCTATTCGGATCACTGTATAAAAGGGACGGCTTCATGAAAGCATTGATACTTCACGGCTGGGGCGGAAGCGATTTTCCGCATTGGCAGAGCTACCTTGCGGGTGAGCTTGCAAAAGATTACGGAACGGTCTGTTTCCCTCTTTTAAAAGATAAGGATGCGCCGAAAAAAGATGTTTGGATGCAGCAGGTTAAAGAGATACTTCAAGACTTCAAGCCCGATACGGTAATATGCCACTCTTTGGCAAACACGCTTTGGTTTCATCTGTGCCATGAGGCTGAGATGCAAAAAATAAAAAACCTTTTTCTGGTCGCGCCGCCGAGTCTTACCTGCGAACTTGAAGAGTTGAGCAGTTTTTTTCCTGTCGGAATCCCAAAGGAACTTTATGCAAAAAGCGTTGTTCTGATTACATCGACAGACGATCCGTATATAGATGAAGAGGAAGCCGGACTTCTGGCAAAAAGTTTAAACGCTACGCACATGACCTTGAAAAATGCCGGACATATCAACGCAAGCAGCGGCTATGGAGAGTGGAGGGAGATAGTCGAACTGGTGAAAGGCGCAGATGAAGTTTGACGACCTGTATGATTGTGATGAAACGATCTGGAAAATTGTTTTAAAAAGAGATGTCATATGAACTATATAGGCTCCAAATCAAGATTGTCCGTTTTTTTAAAAGAGGAGATCTCAAAAGTTGTGGAGGGGGAGCTTATCGAGAAAATATTCTGTGATATCTTTGCCGGTACGGGTATAGTCGGCAGAAGTTTTAAGAGAGATGTAAAAAAAGTAATCAGCAACGATCTTGAAAACTACAGCTTTGTTTTAAATAAAAACTATATAGAGAACTCTTCGGACATGGATGAAAAGCAGAGATACATTGATGAACTTAACGCTTTGAATCTTAGAAACGACGGATTCATATATCAAAACTACTGTCTGGGCGGAAGCGGAAAAAGACAGTACTTCAGCGATAAGAACGGCAAGAAGATAGATACCGTGCGCTTGCAGATAAAAGAGTGGTATGAAAATAAAACTATAGATGAAAACATGTTCTATTTCCTGCTGGCATCGCTTTTGGAGAGTGCGGATAAGGTCGCCAATACGGCTTCAATGTATGGAGCGTATCTTAAGCACCTTAAAAAGACGGCTCAAAAAGAGATGATACTTGAATCTGCGCATTTTGAAACGGCCGGTTCGGGGCATAGAGTTTATAATGAAGATGCAAACGAACTGATAAGAAAGATAGAGGGTGATATCTTGTATCTGGACCCGCCCTATAACCATAGAGAGTACGGTGCAAACTACCATCTGCTCAACACCATTGCTCTTTACGACGAATTCGAACCGCGCGGTAAAAGCGGTCTTAGAGAGTACAAAAAGAGCCGATACTGTAAAAAAAAATATGTTCATAATACTTTTGAAGAGCTTATAAAGTATGCAAAGTTCAAATATATCTTTTTGAGTTATAACAATGAAGGACTTATGAGCGAAAAGGACGTGAAAGAGATAATGTCAAAGTATGGAAAATACGACTTGGCGACAACCGAGTATAAAAGATTTAAAGCCGATAAAACGGAAAAAAGAAACCATAGAACCGGTTCTACTTTCGAGTATCTTCATATTTTGCAAAAGGACGGATTTTGATATTAAGCATAGAAAGCTCATGTGACGACAGCGCCGTAGCGATCACCGAGATAGCCACACGTAGGCTTGTGTTTCATAAGAAGATATCTCAAGAGCTGGAACATTCGGTCTACGGAGGTGTCGTACCGGAACTCGCTTCGCGTCTTCACGCCGAAGCGCTTCCGCGTATCCTTGAGCTGTGCAAGCCGTACTTCAGCGAATTAAAAGCCGTCGCCGTCACGACAACGCCCGGACTCGCCGTCACTCTCATCGAGGGCGTGACGATGGCAAAGGCCGTAAGTATCGCTTTGGGTATTCCTATCATCTCGGTTAACCATCTCAAAGGGCATATATACTCTCTTTTTATAGAGAAAGAGACGGAGTTGCCTTTGACGGTACTACTTGTGTCCGGCGGACATACGCAGGTCATCGAAGCAAAGAGCTTTGACGATATGAAAGTTGTGGCATCTACGATGGACGACAGTTTCGGCGAGAGCTTTGATAAGGTCGCAAAGATGATGGATCTGGGTTATCCCGGAGGGCCGGAAATAGAAAATCTTGCAAAAGGCGGAGATAGAAAAAGATATGATTTTACGATCCCCCTTCATCAGTCTCCAAAGATCGCTTTTAGCTATTCTGGGTTGAAAAATGCCGTAAGACTTGCGGTCTTAGAGGGAACGAAAGAGGATTATAAAGATATCGCGGCTTCGTTTGAACACATAGCCGTCGCCCATCTTACTCAAAAACTAAAAAAATATTTTAAAGCGAATCCTCCAAAAAAATTTGCTATAGTTGGAGGTGCAAGTGCGAATATGTATCTCCGCGGGCAGATAGAAAAGTTGATAGCTCCGTACGGTGCGGCACTTTTGCTTTCGGAGTTGAAATATTGTTCGGATAATGCGGCTATGATAGGCAGAGTGGCGGTGGAGATGTACGAAAGGGGAATGTTTACTCTCCAAAATGAACTAAAGGTGAGTTCAAGAAGCGAGTTATAATCTTAATAAAAGCTTAGGGCAAAAGTGATATTGGTTAATTAAGACAAAAATTATCCGATTTAAGTAAACTTCTGTTGCCATTTGATAGAGCTTTTTAAAAAAGTGTGAAATCTCTATCGACAAAGATAGTCAATGGTGTTTAAGCAAATTTAGTGTTAACTTAACTGAGGGAACTTGTTTCTTTAAAGTGTAAAATATGTAAATATAAGGAGTCGATATGGCAACTACAATGTTAAAAGGTAATACGGTTAATTTAGCAGGCAATGAAGTAAAAGTAGGTGATAAAGCACCTCAAGTCACAGTGACTAACTCAGATGGTCTGGCCGATAAAGTAGTAGGCGGTGCTCAAGGTAAAAAACAACTTATCGTTGTCGTACCCTCTTTAGATACTCCTGTATGTGCTACTGAGACTCGTCAGTTCAACGCAAAAGCCGCTGAGCTAACTGATGTTGATGTAACTATCGTATCTATGGACCTGCCGTTTGCTGCCGGACGTTTTTGTTCGACTGAAGGTATCTCTAATCTGACAGTGGCTTCAGATTTTAGAAACAAAGACTTTGCTAACGCTTACGGCGTACTTATTGCTGACGGTGCTTTGGCCGGTGTTACTTGTCGTGCTATTTTTGCTGTCGATGCTAACGGTATCGTTACTTATAAAGAGATCGTTCCTGAGATCACTGAAGAGCCGAATTACGATGCAGCTCTTGCAGCAGTTAAATAATTAACAATCCAAATTTCTTCTTCTGAAAAAAATTCCCCTATTGCTCAGAGCATCTTGCTCTGAGTTTTTTAAGATTTACTTCGATACACTTACTTTGTATAAATTTCAATATAAGGCTTTATTATGAAAAAAATGATATCCATGTTGGCAGTCGGTGCAGCTCTCGCGTCTGCTTCATATGCAGATATAACAAGAGTCGAGATGGGTGTAGGTGCCTGGATGCAAACCCCTAGAGGAGATGCCTCGTACAATCCCTCTTCGGGAGTCGGCGGTAGCGATACGCTGAAAAAAGATCAAAAAACATCGGCATATGTATGGTTGTTCATAAAACATCCCATTCCGGTACTTCCCAATCTTCGTCTGGAATACTCCACGTTAGAAGCAAAAGGAACACCGACGGGAACCTGGGGCAGCTATACTTTTACCGGCGGGACAAGTAAGCTCGATGTAACCCAGTACGACATAATCCCTTATTACAATATTTTAGACAATACAGCGTGGATAACACTGGACCTTGGTCTGGATGCCAAAGTGATAGATGCGAAGTACAGTGCGACTCAAGCAGCGATCGGGACTTATGAAAATAAAGCATCCGTAGTGATCCCTATGGCGTATTTAAGGGCGAGAGTGGAGATACCTTCAACAAATATCGCAGTAGAAGGCGATGTAAAATATGTTTCTTACGGAAGCTCAAAGTTTTCCGATGTAAGAGCGAAGATTGATTATACTTTTGATTTTATGCCTGTCGTACAGCCTGCGATCGAAGTAGGGTACAGACAAGAGAACATCAAGATTGACTATAGCTCTGCCGATGTCAAAACAGATATAACCTTTTCAGGGTTTTATACAGGTCTGATGCTAAGATTCTAACCGTTAAACAGAAGATATAAAGAGCAGAGAAACGGGAGCGGACAATGCCGAGAGTTTTATTCTTTATCGTATTTTTATGGCTTGGCACGGTTTACGCCGATGTTATAACCTCTTTTGATCCGCATGGAAAAAAAGAGGTGGCGTTGACCTTTGATGCCTGTGAGACAAGAACACCCTCATATTTCGATCCCGTGATTTTAGAATATCTGCTCGCAAACAAGATTCCTGCCACCTTTTTCGTGAGTGCAAAGTTCGCGCTTAGAAACCCCAAAGAGCTGGCAGAAGTATCCCGCTATCCTTTTATAGAGATAGAAAACCATTCCTACCATCACTATGCCCATATGGAATCGCTTTCAAAAGAGAAGGTGGTAGAAGAGATAATGTCAACGCAGAATATCATAAAAAAAGCAAGCGGTAGAAAAACAAAATACTTTCGGTTTCCTGCAGGCAATTACGATAAAAAGACACTTGATACGGTTGAAAGCTTAGGATATAAGATTGTGCATTGGAGTTTTTCCAGCGGGGATCCGGACAAGAACATACCTGCCGAGCGTATCATAAAATGGGTCACAACGGCTGCAAAACCCGGCTCCATATTGATCTTTCACATAAACGGACGCGGATATACCACGCCAAAAACGCTTCCCGTAATAGTCGGGGACCTAAAGAGGCGAGGATACCGTTTTGTCAGGCTTGATGAGGTACTTTGATATTTACAAATAGTTTTTGTCAACGATAATTATCTCGCGCTGAAGCTCTATGCTAAAGGTGTCTTTTACCTTTTCCTCGACAAGGCGTATCAGCTCTATGGCATCTTCAAATCTGCCCTCGCCGTGGTTTACCAAAAAGTTTGCATGAACAGAGCTGAACTCCATATCTCCGAAGCGTTTGCCTTTGAGACCGACAGCTTCTATCAGACGTCCGGCATAATCTCCTTTTGGATTTTTAAAACAGCTTCCCGCGCTAGATTCTTTGGGCTGGTTCGAGCGCATATCCGTAAAAAGTTTTATTTTTTCTTCGTCGAAACCTTTGTTCAGTTGAAACTTCGCTTCGAAGACGACATCTTTTATGTCGGTATATCTGTACCCGTGGTCTATTTCGCTTTTTTTTATTTCGCCCTCTTTTGTGATGATGGAATCCAAATTGTTAAAGATCTCAAACTCTTTGAGCCCCGCGTTCATTTTAAGCATTCCGCCCAATGTTCCGGGAAGGCGGGAGACAAATTCAAAGTCGGCAATATTATGCTTTTTACAAAAAGAGACTATTTTCCCGCTAGGCGTCGCCGCGCCTATCACTAAAGAACCATTCTCTATTTTTATATAGTCGTATTTTTTGCTGAGCATCATAAGCGGAGGCGGGTTGGTGCCGATAAGCACATTATTCGAAGCCCCCAGCAGATAATGCCCCTGTGGATAGTTGAAATCTTCTATCATCACGACATCGAGTTCCTGCCCGATCTTTATGGAGCTGAACTGTTTGAAGTTTATCTTTTTTATCATCATCTATTGAACGAAAGTAGGTATCATATTTATGATACTTGTAGCAAAGTCGCTTATCTCATTCATCATCCAAGGCATAGTAAGAATGATTATGACGACAACGCCGATGATCTTGGGAATAAAGCTAAGCGTCATCTCGTTGATCTGTGTCGTGGCTTGAAATATACTGACTCCAAGACCGATAAGCATTCCTACCAAAAGCCCAGGCAAAGAAAGCAATAAAGCGATCTTGAATGTCTGGACTCCAAGAGCGATGAGTTGTGAATCCATTAAGAGTTTCTCAAACTTTCATATTGTGTAGGGATCAGGTAATCCTCTATTTTCACAAGTGTATCATAAAAACCGTGCCGAAAGCCAAGTTCATAGAGTTTGTCGATCGCTTTATATTGCAATTCGCTCAGACTGATAGAATCATCGTTGGCATAGAGTTCAAGGTACTTATCGAGTGTAGGAGCATCGACACGCACCAGATCGCGTTCGATCAGCATCTTCGAGAGCCTGTCTTTATGTCCTCTTGCAACATCGACCGCTTTTGTCAATGTTTTCTCGTACTCTATCGCTTTATTGAGCGGTAAAGAACGACGGATCGCCATTCCGCCAAGCGGAAGCGGCAGACCTCCGCCACTGAGTTCTTGCCAGACATCCCATATTTCGCGTTCAACTTCAAGTTCATCCGCATAGGTGAGGATGCTTTCATGTATGAGTACTCCCGCATCCACTTTGCCGCTCTTTACGGCTTCTTCGATATCCAAAAAGTTCATATAGGTAATGCGTGCATGGGGATAAGCTATGCGAAAAAGCATAGCGTTCGTCGTATACTTTCCGCTTAATGCAACCTTGAAGTTTTTTTTGAGTTTCGCACCTTTGGGCTTGATGAGTTTAGGGCCGTATCCTTCGCCGAAACTGACGGCGGTACGAAGCGGCGCATACTCCTCTCTTACATGCGGATAGAGCGCGAAACTGATGGCCGCTATGTCGTATTTGCCTTTTAAAGTGGCTTCATTGAGTGTTTCTATATCGAGAGCGATGTTATCAAAGCTGACATCTTTCATACCGACCCAGCCAAACTTTATCGCATAGTACATAAAGATATCGTCCGCATCGGGGGAGTGAGCGATTAGCATTTTTTTCAAAGTTAAATCCATTACGTTATAAATAAATTTAATTTTAACCAAATAACGCTAAAATTACACATTATTTTATAGGTAATGCATACATATAAGATAAAATATGACATAATGCAATATTTTTAAAAATATATTTCATATTGAAATATGATTAGTCTAATAAATTTTCGGGCACGTCCCATTAAAGTGAGCAAAGAATGGATGCAAACAAACAAAAATCATTAGACTTAGCATTAAAACAGATAGATAAGACCTTTGGAAAAGGTACGCTGATGAGACTCGGCGACAAAGAGATCGAGCCGATAAAAGCTATCAGCACCGGTTCTTTGGGGCTTGATCTTGCTCTTGGTATAGGCGGAGTTCCGCAAGGCCGTATAATCGAGGTTTACGGACCGGAGAGTTCCGGTAAGACGACATTGGCGCTTCAGATAACGGCAGAGTGTCAAAAAGGCGGCGGCGTGTGTGCGTTCATCGACGCTGAACATGCCCTTGATGTGGTTTACGCAAAAAATCTTGGTGTGGATATCGATAATCTGCTTGTATCACAGCCCGATTACGGCGAACAGGCTCTTGATATCGTCGAAACGGTTGCGCGCAGCGGAGCGGTCGATCTTATCGTCATCGATTCGGTCGCAGCACTTACTCCTAAGTCTGAAATCGAAGGCGAGATGTCCGATCAAAACGTCGGTGTTCAGGCGCGTCTGATGTCAAAAGCGCTCCGTAAACTTACGGGTGTGCTTCATAAGATGAACTGTACGGTCATATTTATCAACCAGATTCGTATGAAGATCGGTATGATGGGATACGGTTCGCCGGAAACTACCACGGGCGGAAACGCGCTCAAGTTCTATGCATCGGTGCGTATCGACGTCAGACGTATTGCCTCGCTTAAACAGGGTGAAAGCCAGATCGGTAACCGTGTGAAAGCAAAAGTTATAAAAAACAAAGTCGCACCGCCGTTCCGTCAGGCAGAATTTGATATTATGTTCGGAGAGGGGATCTCAAAAGAGGGTGAACTGGTCGATTACGGTGTTAAATTAGACATTATCGATAAAAGCGGAGCCTGGTTCTCGTATGAGGATGTAAAACTCGGACAGGGCCGTGAAAATGTGAAACAAAAATTTAAAGACGAGCCGGAACTGGCTCGTGAAATAGAAGATAAAATAAAAAATGCCATGGGTATGAGCTCTCTTATGACCATGGATGTATCAGACATAGATGAAGGAGATTTAGATATATGATTTTTATAGATAATGTTAGTGCCATAGAGGTTATGGATTCACGCGGAAATCCGACTGTAAAAGCCACTGTAGAGTTAAGTGACGGCACGACTACTAGCGCTATAGTTCCTTCGGGAGCAAGCACGGGTAAGAGAGAAGCATTGGAACTTCGTGACGGCGATGAACGTTATATGGGAAAAGGTGTTTTAAAAGCCGTCGAAAATGTAAATACCCATATCGCCGACGCTTTAATAGGTATGAGTCCGTTCAATCAGGCGATGGTCGATGCGATCATGAAAGAGCTTGACGGTACGGATAACTACGGGCATTTAGGAGCGAATGCAGTTCTTGGAGTCTCTATGGCGGTTGCACGCGCAGCGGCAAAAAGTCTGAAGATGCCTCTTTATCGTTATCTTGGCGGTGCAAATGCCATGGTTATGCCTACGCCGATGTTAAACATCATTAACGGCGGAAGCCATGCAGACAACTCTGTCGATTTTCAAGAATATATGATCATGCCGATCGGCTTTGAAGACTTTGCGGATGCACTGAAAGCTTCGGCTGAGGTGTACCACAACCTAAAATCTATTTTAAAATCAAAAAATCACAATACGGCACTCGGCGACGAAGGCGGTTTTGCTCCTGATCTCAGTTCGAACGAAGAGCCTATACAGGTCATAATGGAAGCGATCAAAAAGGCGGGGTATGAAGCCGGTAAAGATATCGCGATCGCGCTGGATGTCGCTGCATCCGAACTGGTAACGGAAGGCGGGTACCGCTTGGAGTCTGAAAACAGAACCGTGACCTCAGAAGAGCTTGTAGCTTATTATGAAGATTTGTGTGCAAAATATCCTATCGTTTCCATCGAAGACGGCTTAAGCGAAGACGATTGGGCAGGATGGAAAGTACTGACTGAAAAGCTTGGAGAAAAGGTTCAGTTAGTCGGTGACGATCTTTTTGTTACCAATGCGGCTATATTAAACGAAGGTATACAAAAAGAGATAGCAAACGCTATTCTTATCAAACCAAATCAGATCGGTTCGGTAAGCGAAACCATGCTGACGGTTCGTTTGGCACAAAGAAACGGTTATAAATGCGTTATGTCTCACCGTTCCGGAGAGAGCGAAGATGCGTTTATCGCCGATTTTGCGGTCGCACTTAACTGCGGCGAGATCAAAACAGGTTCGACTGCCCGCGGCGAGAGAACGGCAAAATACAATCGTCTGCTAGAGATAGAAAACGAGATTGTATACGGTGAATATCTAGGTTCACTGCTTTTTAATTGATTTGACGGGAAGTTCTTTCCTGTCGATTATTTTTATGAAGGCGAGACTATGAATCATGATGAAATGTATGATGAAATAGATAGTTCACAATCGATTACCGAGAAATATCTTGGTCTCTCCGTAGGTAAATTTCTGGCTGCACTTTTTATCGTCCTTTTTTCGGGAGTTTATATAGGCAGTCTTTTGTACGGCACAAACTCTTTACAGGTTTTGATGAAACTCGATGATTATCATGACTATCTCAAAGATGAGATACATACGCTAAAAAAAGAAAATGCACAGAAGCAAAGAGAGTATTTTGAATTAAAAGAGATTACCGCACAATAATTTGCTATAATAACTTTCATAATAAAAAAAAGGGTGGCAGTGTTTAAAAGTATTATTTTATTCATAATGTTTATCGTATCCCTAAATGCCAGAGAAAACCCGTTTTTTCCTTCAAAAGACTCTCAAGACCTTTCCATATCGACAAACAAAGTGCAAAAATATGAACCGCTCAAAAGAGCGACTCTGACTCTGCCTTCAAGCGCCAGAGTGATAAGAGAAGTTTCTGTAGAGTATGTTAATCTTGACGGTTCCATCGAAAAAAAATCGATATCTTTAGATAATTCTATTGACTGGCATCTTCCGATTTTTATCTCACAGTCATACACGAACGATACGGCAGTCCAAGAAAATATTCCTATGAAAAAAGAGGAAAAGTATGAAAAAGTCGCGGATTATAAGTTTATCTCTTTTTCAGTAAAGAACAAAAGATTAAAGATAATCACAAAAGACAAAAAAATACGTAATTTTATGCTTATTGATCCCTATAGGATAGTTATCGATTTTAAAAGAGTTTGTGACTTTAGATCATATCAGGAAAATGTAAAAAATTCTGTGTATAAAACGATCAAGATCGGTAATCATGACGGCTATTACAGAGTGGTTATAGAGCTTGACGGACAGTATGAATATACTCTAAAACGAGAGAAAAAAGGTTATTTGCTTTTTTTAAAGTAGGATTCGCCTCAAGAGCTTTATGCTCTTAAGACATAGAGTACTATTTAGCGTTATCTGCCATTCTTTGCAGGTGTGCCTTATAATCTTCGACATTAAAATCTGTCACTCCTGCAACACCGTCATCGACTGCAGCCTGTGCTACCGCTGATGAGACGAACACAAGAAGTCTTTTATCAAATGGAGACGGAATGATATAATCAGGGCCGAAACTCATATCATCTCTTTTGTGTGCTTTTTTAACATAGTCAGGAACATCTTCTTTTGCAAGTTCTGCAAGTGCTTTAGATGCTGCCATTTTCATATTTTCGGTGATCTTAGTCGCTCTTACGTCAAGCGCTCCGCGGAATATAAAAGGGAAACCAAGAACATTGTTCACTTGATTTGCAAAATCGCTTCTTCCAGTTCCCATGATAAGGTCGTCTCTTACCTCTTTTGCAAGATCAGGCATGATCTCCGGGATCGGGTTTGCACAAGCGAAAATAATCGGATTGTCAGCCATAGAACGAACCATATCCTGTGTGATCTGTTCCGGACCGGAAAGACCCAGAATCATATCGGCATTTCTTGCCGCATCAGCAGGCGTACGGTCTTCTGTATCGATCGCATAAGCCGCTTTTTGTTTGTTAAGGTCAGTTCTTCCTGTGTGGATAACGCCTTTGGAGTCAAGCATAGTGATGTTTTTAACACCAAGCGCTTTATACATATTCGCACAAGCGATACCGCTTTCTCCCGCACCGATAACAACGACTTTCAGCTCTTCGGCTTTTTTACCGCTCATCTCAAGAACGTTAATAAGTCCCGCTGTAGTGATAACTGCCGTTCCATGCTGATCGTCATGGAAAACAGGTACGTTACAGATCTCTTTAAGTCTTTCTTCGATCTCAAAGCATTTTGGTGCAGCGATGTCTTCAAGATTGATCCCGCCGAAAGTATCGGCGATAGCAGCTACTGTCTTGATGATCTCTTCTGTATCTTTTGTGTTAATCTCGATATCGACTGCATCAACGTGAGCAAATGCTTTAAAAAGAACACATTTACCTTCCATAACCGGTTTTCCCGATAAATGGCCGATATCGCCAAGACCAAGAACGGCAGTACCGTCTGAAATAACTGCAACCAGATTACCTTTGTTAGTATAATCATACGCAGTACTGATGTCTTTTTCTATTTCAAGACAAGGGTAAGCGACACCCGGGCTGTATGCCATTGCAAGCTCAGCTACCGTATCGCAAGGCTTTGTGATTAGTGTACCGATTTTTCCGTTACCTTCAAACTCGTTACGAGCTTTATGGTAGTTTAGAGATTCTTGTTCGAAAGAAGCCATTTGTTTTTCCTGTATTATAAAGTAGAGTTATTTTATCTATTACACAGTTAGAAATTTGATAAATATAAATACATAAGGTCAAGAAGCAGAAAAAAGTTACGATAAGTGACATAAAACTGCATGATATTGTTAAATGTTTACAAAAAGAAACACTGTGCGTCGTTCACAGAATCTTCATGAAAATTAAAAAAAAATTTATACCGGAAAATGCGGATAGTTTAGTAGCTTTTTTTGCTCTCTAATATATAGAAGAAGAAAAATAAAAAATAAAACAGAGCTATTTATCATAGATTATGAAACTAATAGAAACGGTGTATTGAAATTTACGATTATGACAGTGTATAGAATTTTTTTAGTCCGAGAGAGGCTTTTTTATCGAGGTTATAAGATATCTTTTTGAGATAACTTAAGATATCTTTTTGGGAGATGCCGGTTTTTTTTGAGGCCTTTTGCAGTATATATCCCGGAATTCTTACTTTTGCTTTTGAGAAGTGTTTTTCTATTTTTTTTATCCTGCTGCCGTGATTGCGGTATGACAGGAGCGCAAAAACGAACGGAAGATGATGTTTATCATTCCATGTTTTTGCCAGATCTATATGAGGTCCTCCGCTGAGATAATATTCTAACGCTCTGTCTCCGATAAGAACCTCTCCTTTGATACCCAGGATATTTGCCAGAAGATTTGAGGTTGCCGATGCCGTATCTTTCTTATATTCGTCTTGAGGGATCACAAGTACGCTCAGCACCTCTTTTTTGGCGATGATGCCGAGTTTTGCATATTTGTATTTTTTTGCTTTTATGCTGGATATAAATGCGGCGTCTACTCTTCTTCGTTCAAAAAGCACGTTTATTTTTGCAGGAACGTTTTTTTTGTATTCCATTGTCATGTTTTCTCTGCTGGACCTGTTGAAGCGCTTTATAAATACGTGAAAAGGTAAAAGATTAAGATATTCTATTTTTCCAAAAACCAAGCTAAGAATTTCCCGATGTTTATTTATGTAAGCGAATTATAGCTACATTTTTTGATATAATCGCTTTAACAAAATGCAAAGGAAGAGATATGGTACATATCGAATTTTTAGGTCCCATACAAAAAGAGCCTCTTGATCTGGAAGCGCTTACCTTAAGAGAGGTCGCCGATATTTTAAACCAGGACGACGAATTGAAAGAGTGGTTGCAGACAAGCGCCGTCGCCCTGAACGATACGCTTGTTTCATCTCTTGATATAAAACTTAACGACGGAGATAAAATTTCACTTTTGCCTCCGGTTTGCGGCGGATGAGCATGTTAGAACTCTACAGCGGTCCGTTGGATGTCCCTGAGATCTTAAAAAGATGGTATGAGAGCGAGGCGCTTAGCAACTACGGCGCGTATATCCCTTTTATAGGAACGGTAAGAGCCGAAGACTCTATCGAAGCGTTGAGCTTTGATATCTATGAACCTATTCTTGAGAACTGGTTTAAAGCATGGGAACAAAAAGCAAAACAAAGAGGTGCAAAAGTCGTGATGGCTCACTCCATAGGCGACGTTCCCGTTCATACGTCCTCATACATCGCAGCAGTCTTCTCTCCAAAAAGACGTGTCGCACTAGAGCTTATAGTGGAGTTCGTGGAAGATTTTAAAGCGAGTGCGCCTATATGGAAATACGATATCATAGCAGGCGAGAGGATCTATGCAAAAGACAGATCGACGCGTATTAAAGGCAGCGGGCTTCTGGGAGCGGAAAAATGAGCTTTATTTCATACGAAGCATCCCAAAACATGCTGCATCTTTTAGATGTAGGCGCTTTGCGTTTTGAGAATCTTTTTCTCAGCGATGCGCTCGGGCGTATTTTAGCGGAAGATATCGTAGCACGAAGCGCCTCTCCGGAGTTTCCTACGGCATCGATGGATGGGTATGCGATAATAGGGCAGGATCAGGAGCTGGGGCGTATTAAGATCTTAGGCGATAATCCTGCCGGAAGCGAAGAGAGAAGAGTGATCACGAGCGGACACTGCATAAAAACCTTTACGGGCTCGAAGATACCCGAAGGTGCAGATACTCTCATTCAGATCGAAAACGTTACGGTCGAAGGCGATGAGATCGTCATAGACGAGTATGTGCAGATCGGATCAAGCGTCCGCCCCGTAGGCGAGAGTTATCATGCCGGCGATATTCTCATCAAAAAGGGCACAAAGATCTCTTTTACAGAGATCGGCGTTATGGCGGGGTTGAACAAAGTCACGGTGAAAGTTGCCTTAAAACCGCGTGTGGCTGTTATATCGACCGGAAGCGAAATTCTTGACCTGGGCGAAGATGCCGCGACATCCACGCAGATCAGAAGCTCAAACAACTATACCATCGAAGCGATGGCAAAGCTTGCAGGTGCCGAAGTTATCCAGCTCGGCGTGGTAAAAGATGACAAAGCTTCCATTATGGAGAGTTTTGAGAATGCGCTTGGCTGCGCGGATATCGTTATATCCACAGGCGGTGTGAGTGTGGGTGATTACGATTTTGTAAAAGACATTGTTCCGCGCCTTGGTGCCGAAGTCGTTTACAAAGGGGTAAACATCAAACCGGGTCAGCATATCTTGCTCGCACAGCGCGACAACAAGTTCATAGCCGCGCTGCCCGGTTTTGCCTATTCATCCACAGTTACCGCTTTACTCTATGCAGTTCCTTTGATATACCGTTTTTTAGGGATGGAACCCGAACTGCCGGTTGTGGAAGCAAAATTAAAAGAGCCGTTTTATAAAAAATCGAAAAAAACGGAGTTCACGGCTTGCAACCTGACTATCGAAGACGGAGCTTACATGGTCGATTTTAAAGATAAAAAATCGGGAACGTCGGCGATACTTACAAACCTGCTATGCAACTCAGCGCTTATGATAACAGGCGAAGAGGACGGTGATCTGGAAGAGGGAATGCTCGTCCATGTAATACTTTTAGACAGACTGTAAAGTTCTGTCTGTCTCTCTTAAAAAGTTCACCTTATGTGTAAGCTTTTTTTCTGACTTCATTTTAGAAAAATTAAAGGATTTTTATGGGCATAATTATTTTTACTGTGATCGTATTACTAAAATTTTTTACATTAATTGATGTTTCTTGGACAATCGCTATGCTTATAGGATTGAGCTCAATTGCACTTGATTTTGCTATGCCAGCAAATTCGGCTCATATTGATTATGTAAAAAGATTAGAAACACGAATAGATGAATTGGAAAATGAAATTGCAGATTTAGAAAAAAAAGTTGACGATTATAAATATGATGAGATAGATTGAAATGAAATATAAAGTATTTGATGAAAAGACAGATGTTTTATCACATGAATTTACTTATAATAAAATTGAAACAGATTTTTTAAAAAATCATATGAAAAAGAATAAGAGTATATCTATTGATGATATAAGAAGGATCGCTTTATGGAAATTAGATAGAGTATTAGAGATAAGTGAAGAAACATTACAAAATTTAAAACGAATAGCTGTCCATAAGGATATTACTATCGATGCACAGATTGTACTTGGAACAATACAACTATTGACTTCATCTAAGGGTGTTGGTTTTCCAATGGCTAGTGCAATATTAAAGTTTTTAAGACCTGATATATTTCCTATAATCGATATTAGAGCATATAGAGCAATTTATGGTAAAAAAATAACCTATAGTCAATATTCAATTGATAAGTATGTTGAGTATACAAAAAAACTTCAAAAGATATCTGCAGATTTGGGTATTGAACTAAATGAAATTGATGAACAATTATATTGTTTTGATAAAAAATATAATGGGAAAATATAATTAAATTAAAAATAAAATATGGTAATTTAATCAATGAAAAATCGACTTTTATTGTCAATGCTTCAAATACTGAGTTGATATTAGGAAGCGGAGTTTCAAAATCATTCAGAGAAAAATGCGGCGGTAGTTTTTACCAACAATATCTTTATGAAATAAAACAAAAATATATTGATATCTTTGGGACGATTGAACAAGGTGATGTCATTATCTCGAATGCGGGATCAGCGAAAAATTTTAAATATGCCTTACATGTAGCCGTCATGAATTATACAGATGACACAAAAGTACCTTTTCCGACATATTCACAAATTAAAAGAAGTTTGAAAACAATATTATCATTAATTGAAAAAAAAGTTATAAGTGAAAAATTGACTAATCCAACACTAACCATTCCTTTATTGGGGACAGGAACAGGCGGTTTAAAAAAAGAGAAAATATTTTTTATGATAAAAAATATGTTTCAAAATAGTGATCTCAATTTAACTCTGATAATATATATTCACGATAAAAAAGATTTTCTTAAATTTTTTTATAAAAATTTGAAAAAAGAATTTAGTAGTTAATACCTATTTAACTCATTTCCCAAGCTTCAGCTTGAGAATAAATTAAGAGCTTTTTACTACTTTTTTGCGGAGAAAAAAGTATGAGAGATTTCTTTAAAATTTGTAAAGTGAAAAAAATTCTACTTAACGATCTTCGCTTTAAGCGCTTCTTCTGAAAGATGTTCACTTACATATTTTACGACAACGAGCTTTTCACTTTCGTTGATATACCATTCTGCAATATGCTCATGCTCCAAGCCGTTTAGTTTATCCATATCCACATGGCTTTGCGGAAGATACAGATGCGAATGCAGTATAGGGTTTTGAAGTTTGAACGTTGTCCATAACAGCCAAAGAAGAGCGACTGCTGCCGTACCGATACCCAAAACTTCACGATCGGAATAATCCAGTAGGATACCCGCTGCCGTACCGCCGATAAATGTCATAAAATAAGCGACCGTGTTTGCGATGCCCAGTGCGGCACCTTTTTGGTGAACTTTTGCGAATTTGGAGATCATAGACTGTACCAGCGGCTCCATCATATTAAACGCTAAAAAGAAGCTCACAACGCCTACGACGAACATAGTACTGCTATTTGTGAGTCCCATAAGCAAAAATGCGGCAATAAAAAGAATTATGGAGAGAAGGAAAACCTGCTTTGGTTTATTATACTTTTCACCCAATATCGCGGCAGGTCCCATTGCGATAAGCCCCATGATCATGGCCGGAACATACGCTTTGTAAAGATCGGCTTTCGCCCATCCAAAAGCGGGACTGGTCAGAATGATAGGGATGATAACAAACGCCATCGTCATCAATCCTTTTTGCATCCCGTCGATAACGAGCATACTTAAAAGATTTTGATCCTTTAGGATGTCGGATGTCTTGGAAGTGTTATGGTAAATATGTTTGATCTTCGGAGGATTGGGAACTTTCGTAAAGAGCATAAGCATTGCTAAAAGCGCTAAAACCGCCGCAATCCAAAAGAGCGTGCTCACGCCGAAATGTCCTCCCACAACCGGACCTATGACCATGGCGGCTGCAAAACTAAGAGCGATCGAACCGCCCATCATCGCCATCGCTTTACCGCGGATCTCCTCTTCGACAAGATCGCTTATCATGGCGACGATCACAGAACCTATGGCCCCCGCACCCTGTAAAAAGCGTCCGAGCATAAGCATATAGATGTCCGTACTCATTGCGGAGATGACCGAGCCGGCAAAAAAGATAAGCAGACCGATAAGAAGCGTAGGTTTTCTGCCTATTTTATCGCTCATGAGTCCAAAAGGAAGCTGAAACACTGCCTGAGTAAGGGCATAGCCGCCGACGATGATACCCACAAGCATCGGAGTCGCTCCTTTAAGGTGCAAAGCATAAGCGGAAAGAACGGGGAGAACGATAAAGAGACCTAAAAAGCGAAGTGATAATATTCCGGATAACGGAAGTACTTTTTTGAGCATTAAAAACCTTTATATAAATATATAAACTATTAAGAACTTTCAAATTATAATCCATAAATAGTTTATGAAATGTAAATGATCTGAAAGTTTAAAACATTAAAGATAAAAATAAGGAAGATAATGAAACTTGTACTTGCGACATCGAACAAGGGAAAAGTAAGGGAGATAAAACATATCTATGAAGATATGGATGTTGTTGCTTACAGTGATATTATCGAACCCTTTGAGATAGAAGAGAACGGTTCGACATTTAAAGAAAACGCTCTCATAAAGGCAAGGGCGGTTTTTGAAGCCATGCCGGACAAGGATGTCGTGGTCATAGCCGATGACAGCGGGATCAGCGTAGATGCACTCGGCGGCGAACCCGGAATATACAGTGCCAGATATGCGGGTGCGGACGCGACTGATAAAGACAATCTTTACAAGCTTGTTGATGCGTTAAAAGAAAAAGGGTTGAAAAGTTCCAAGGCTCACTACACAGCGGCGATCGCGATCGTAACAAAAGAAGCGGAATTTAGTGTTCACGGCTGGATGTACGGAGATGTGGTGACGACGCCAAGAGGCGAGAACGGATTCGGATATGATCCTATCTTTATTCCAGAAGGTTACGATAAGACGCTCGGAGAGCTGGATGAGGAGACGAAAAAAGGTCTTTCGCACAGATCGCAAGCTTTGAAACATACAAAATCCGTTTTGAAGTCTATTTCAAAGCATACCATTTAGCATCCTTGCTTAATCGGTTGTCATAAAACCCTTTGGCTTAAGCGATATAAAGACATTTCAAGACGTTGCATAAAAGTTGTAAATTTACAACTTAAATCTATACAAGTTTGCATGGCATCTCCTTCAAACTGCAGGGATCATCCCAAAACAGTTATGCAGGAGAAATAGCAAAAAATGTTCCATCAGTTAAAAAATGTTAGCAATGTGATACCGAAGATGATGCGATAGATGCCAAAAGAGACAAACGTAAAGTTGTCTAAAAATTTTAAGAACAGTTTGACGGTCAGATAAGCGGTTATGAACGCAACGATGAAACCGACAAGCAGGACTATCAGGTTTGCATCGCTGAACTCTTTGTAGTGCTTTAGCAGGTCATAGGCACTCACGGCGCTCATAACGGGAAGGGCGAGCAAAAAACTGAATTCCGCACTCGCCTTTCTGCCAAGACCTACAAGAAGCGCACCGATGATGGTAGAACCCGCACGGCTTGTCCCGGGAATGAGTGCAAATATCTGAGCTATTCCGATGAACAGTGATTGTTTCATAGTAACATCTTCGACATTTTGAATCAACCTGCTCTCATCTTTGATAAAAAATTTCTCGACTATCAAAAAAACGACTCCGCCGATGATGAACATGACGGCGACTATATGAAGGCTGAATAGCTCTTTTATTTGATGTGCGAAGATAAACCCGACGATGCCGATAGGCAAAAAAGCGACAAAAAGTTTTATCCATAAAGAGAGATGTTTCGGTGAAAACTTGTCCTTATAGTTAAACACGACCGCCAAGATGGCGGCAAATTGAATAATGACCTCGTATGCCTTGGTGACGCTTGTCTGATCTATACCCAAAAGATCGCTGACAACGATGAGATGCCCTGTCGATGAGATCGGCAAGAACTCTGTAAATCCTTCGACTATGCCTAATATGATGGAATCAAAAATTGTCATTTGATATCTGCCTTTGTTTTTAAGAAGTAAAATTCTACCACCAAAGTTATTAAGTATTGGTTTGTTATTATTTTAAAAATATTTGCGAGGAACTATACTATGCCATTATTAGACAGTTTTAAAGTCGATCATACGAAAATGACAGCCCCTGCCGTGCGTTTTGCAAAATCTATGAAAAGCAAGTGCGGCGACGACGTGACGGTATTTGATCTGCGTTTTACTCGTCCAAATGCCGAAGACAACATCCCTCCGCGGGGTATTCACACGCTGGAGCATCTTTTTGCGGGTTTTATGAGAGATCATCTCAACAGCGACGACGTGGAGATCATCGATATCTCTCCGATGGGATGCAGGACGGGCTTTTACATGAGCCTTTTTGGAACTCCTGATGAAAAGAGTGTCGCATCGGCGTGGGAAAAAAGCATGAAAGATATTTTAAACGTGAAAAACCAAGAGGAGATACCCGAGCTCAACGTCTATCAGTGCGGAACATACAAAATGCACTCTTTAGAAGAGGCGCACGCGGTATCCAAACAGGTTCTTGAGCGCGGTATCGGCATCATGAACAATGAAGAGCTTGCTTTGGACGAATCTCTTGTCAAAGTAGCAAAATAAAAATATATCCGCTTTTTTTGCATACAGGATACTCTTCATTAAAAATAATCCTGCATGCAGACGATTAAATTTAAGATTTATACTTCTTTGGTTATAATACGCAGTTTTTTATTATAGATTACGGCACACGGGCAAAGCCCGAGTACCTGCGCTAGGCGCTGTGCCGCAAAGCTAGCCCCAAAGGGCAGAATTTCATTATTTGATATATATAGGACAACGATAATGTTACTTTTTACGCCAGGACCTACTCCTGTTCCCCAAAGTGTTAGAAATGCAATGAGCGATGAAACGCTGCATCACAGAACACCGGAATTTGAAGCGATTTTTGAGAGAACCCGCGGACTTTTATTTGAACTTTTTGCAATGGATGAGGTAGTGATGCTTTCATCAAGCGGGACTGGGGCTATGGAAGCCGCGGTCACGAATCTCTGTAAAAACACTTTACTAAATATCGATTCAGGGAAGTTCGGCGAGCGCTTCGGAAAGATCGCGGTCGCTCATGGATTAAAGAACGTCAGTATCAAGCATGAATGGGACACGCCGGCCTCTGTTGAAGAGGTAACGGCGGCGATCAAAGCAAATCCGGATATTGACGCGATCGCTATGCAGGTGAGCGAATCGGCAGGCGGACTTCGACACAGTGTCGAAGAGATCGCAGCAGCCGTTAAAGCGATAAACAAAGATATCATCATCATCGCCGACGGTATTACTGCCGTAGGCGTGGAAAAGATCGATGTGACAAATATAGACTGTCTTTTAGCAGGCAGCCAAAAAGCGTTGATGCTTCCTCCTGGTCTTGCTATCTTGGGGCTTAGCAAACTTGCTTTAGAGAAGATCGGAAGCGGAAAAGGGTACTACTTCAATCTGGCGACAGAGATCAAAAACCAGAACAAAAATACGACCGCGTGGACGGCTGCGACAACTTTGATCATCGGTCTTGAATCTGTTTTGCAAAGGATCAAAGACGAGGGCGGTTTGGAAAAACTCTATGCCGATACGGCCCGCCGTGCAGATGCGAACATAAAAGCGCTTGAAGCTTTGGGTCTGCATGTGTATCCTAAAATTCCGGCAAAATCTATGACGACCATAGATGACGAAAATGCAAACGAAATAAGAAATATATTGAAAAAAGAGTTCGGCATTAACGTAGCCGGCGGTCAAGATCATCTAAAAGGCAAGATCTTCAGGATCAATCAGATGGGGCTTATCTCCGCTTATGAAGCGGCTTGGGTCGTAAACAGTGTCGAACTTGCTCTTGACAAGCTTGGGAGAAGAAAATATGACGGAACCGCTAACCGTATATTCAATGAGGTGTTTTTTCAGTTATGATTTTTGAGCAAACGCTTTACGCGAAATTTATGATGATCGGAGTATAGATGATTTTTGAACATGAGATACCCGATGGCAGTAAGCTCTATTTTGCCGAATCAGCGAAAAAAAAGCGCCAGATAGAAACGGTAGCATCAGACATCCTCTATGCGGAGGGATTCGATGAGATAGTAACTCCGCTGTTTTCGTATCATCAACATCTAAGTATACCAGATGAGCGTGAACTGGTACGCGTGAACGACAAGCAAAACCATAAGATGACGCTTCGAGCGGATTCTACCATCGATGTCGTGCATATCATAGACAAAAGACTCGGACGCAATACTTCTCACAAAAAATGGTTCTACATCCAGCCCGTCTTCAGGTATCCATCGATAGAAAGATATCAGGTCGGGGCCGAATTTTTGGGAGAGAGCTCGCTTTCACGCGTGATGAGTAGTGCGCTAAAGATATTTCAGGCATTGAAGCTCAAACCGCTGGTTCAGATATCCAACATGCGTATACCGGCGATATTATGCAGAATGTTCGATCTGAATCTGGATGATTTCCGTCATATTAACATAGAAAAATTTTTGAGTTTGAATGTGGACTGGCTAAACAAACTTGTTTATCTTCAATATGTCGAGCAGATCGATGAGATCATCACGATGGTTCCCCAAGAGATCAAGACGGAACTCTTGAAGATGAAAGAGCTTTGCAGCGAACTGTCCTGCGAAAATACGGTTCTTTCACCGCTGTATTATGCGGAGATGCTATATTATGACGAACTTTATTTCAGGGTAATCGAAAAAAATGAAGTCTATGCGCGCGGCGGAAGATATAAAAATGATGAGCTCACCTCCGTGGGCTTTGCAATATATACAGATACTTTAATAGAAACTTTGAGCAAGGAAGATATAAAATGAGAGCGGATTTAATTGTAGGGATACAATGGGGTGACGAAGGAAAAGGCAAGATAGTCGATCTTTTGGCACAAAAATATGATGCGGTAGCACGTTATCAAGGCGGACACAATGCGGGACATACGATCGTAGTCGACGGCAAAACACACGCTCTTCATCTTATTCCGTCGGGAATATTAAATCCTAAAGCGATCAATATTATCGGAAACGGGGTTGTTGTATCGCCTGAAGCGCTCATAAAAGAGATGAAACAGTTCGAAAATCTTCTCGGACGTCTGTATGTCAGCGAATCGGCTCATATGATCTTAAACTTTCATATAGCGATAGATCAGGCAAAAGAGAAGCTTCGCGGTTCAAAAGCGATCGGTACGACGGGGCGTGGAATAGGGCCTGCATACAGTGAAAAAGTTGCTCGTCAAGGCTTTAGACTCGGTGAACTTCGCGACATCGACAAGCTCGTGGCAAAAGCTATGGAGTATTTTGAACAAAACAGAGCCGTATTTGACGCACTCGGCGTCGAATGTCAGGGTGAGATGTCGCTAAGAGCCGAACTTGAAGAGTATGCAGCAAAACTGCTTCCTTTCTTGGCAAATACGACCCAGATGACATGGAAACTTTTAGACGAAGGCAAAAAAGTCCTTTTAGAAGGTGCACAGGGAACGCTTCTTGACATAGACCATGGTACGTATCCGTTCGTTACGTCCTCTTCGACCATCAGTGCAGGCGCATGTACGGGGCTTGGGATCAATCCAAAAGATATCGGGCATATCACGGGTATCGTAAAAGCTTACTGTACACGCGTAGGAAACGGCCCTTTCCCTACGGAAGACTTCGGCAAAGACGGCGATATATTAAGACAAAACGGTCATGAGTTTGGGACCACCACGGGCCGTCCCCGCCGCTGCGGCTGGTTTGATGCCGTAGCGTGTAAATATGCAAGCCGAATAAACGGATGTGACACGCTGAGCATTATGAAGCTTGACGTACTTGACGGGTTTGAAGAGATCAAAGTATGCGTGGCATATGAAGTCGACGGACAAGAGATAGATTATATGCCTGTAGATCTGGAGAACGTAAAACCCGTTTATAAGACTTTTAAAGGATGGGAAAAGTCTGTCGGAGCAAGAACGTTAGAGGAACTGCCTGCAGAAGCAAGAGAGTATCTCGATTTCCTTGAGAAGATAACACAGACAAAGATCGGTATGATTTCGACATCTCCTGATAGAAATGATACAATACTTCTATAAAAAAGATCTAACCGGCTTATGAGATGTCCAGTTTCATAAACCGGTTCACATAGGAACGATTATGAAAACGCGTTACACGCCACTTCTTAAAATCAAAAAGAATGATCTGGACAGATGTGAACGTGAATTGCAACAGGCAAATGCAAACTTAAAAAGTGCAGAATCTTCACTTGCAGAAGCATACGGCACTCTTCAAAGCCTCCAACTTCCAAAAAGCGGCAAGATACAGGATATGTTGTCCGCCAAAGCCTATATCAACTCCCAGAGACTGATCGTAAACGATAAAAAAGACTGGGTATTATTTGCTTCTAAACAGGTCGATGCGGCAATTTCCAAGCTGAAGAGTTCAAACGTAGAATATGAAAAATTCAAATATCTGAATCTCGAAGAGGTTAAAAAAGCTCTAAAGCAGAGAAGCATCAAAGAATCAAAAGATCTGGATGAGATCGCGATAATGACACATAACGGAAAAGGAAATATATGAGATACCTGTTTTTGGTTTTACTGATAACGATAAACCTTTTTGCAATAGAAAAAAATGACAAGCTTTTTGAATGTACGAAAGTCTTTGAAGACAGAAAGAACGAACTTTTAGTGGAACTTGAACGCATAGACGAGCAAAAACAGGCTCTTGACGCATTAAAAGTGGCGACAGAAGAGCTTTTAAAGAAAAAAGAGAACGATCTTAATGTAAGAGAAGCAAAAATAGATGAAAAATATGACGACGTCAATAAAAAAGAGGCTTCCATAAAAGCGATGCTTGAAGAGAACAAGAAGGTTTTAGAGACGATAAAAAATACAAAAATGGATAAGATCTCCCAGACATATTCAAAGATGAAGCCGGCGGCAGCAGCGGGGGTTCTTGCCGATATGGACGAGAATATCGCTGTTAAGATTTTGGCATCGCTCAAACCGGCGATAGTCGGAAAAATATTGACAAAAATGGATCCGCAAAAAGCATCGAAACTCACGATTATGCTCACAAAAACGGAAGCTCAATAGAGGAGAAAAAAGAGTTTAAACCAGCACTAAAAAAAGGTAATGAAGACGGTTAAAATAAAAAGCCGGACAACTAATTATTTCTTTACCTTTTTTATTGTAAAATAATAAAATTTTAAATAGGGCTTAGTATGAAAGTTTCACTCAAAACTGTACCGCATATATCAAGTAAAATAGCGATAGATTTAAATAAAAGTGGTGTCGTTACAATGACTAAGGGTTTAGAAGCAGTAGCGCATGAAGCGGAAAAAGTTTTATTGGAAAATATAAAACAAGAGATGGCTTTAGAAGAAAAAGTCCACGAGATCGTCGATGACAATGAGGACCAGATAGAGTTTTATCTGGCGGACGAACGTCAGCTGTTCTTTATGATTAAGAAAAAATTAGCACCTGAATACGGGGTCATTTTGAATTATGAGGAGCGTTACTCCGACCTTTCACACAAAATATTGGATGAACTTTATGAAGAGGATCTGATACATTTCGATGTAACGGAGAACCGTATTAAAAATATTATCTACAACTCCATAACTTCGTTTATCGCAGATAACGACGAGATTGAAAATGCTGTAAGAGACAAGATAAGTTCATATAAGCGCAATATTATCCCCGGTACGGACGACTATGAGATACTTTATGAAAAACTTTTCCATGAAGAGCTGCAAAGAAGAGGAATGGCATGATGCAAAAAGTTTGGTTATACCTTGAAAATGGAACTTTTTTAGAAGCAAACAGTTTTGGTGCGAGTACAACAAACGTCGGTGAAATAGTTTTCAATACGTCGATGAGCGGATATCAGGAGATCATGTCTGATCCCTCTTACGCAGGTCAGTTTGTTACTTTTACTATGACGGAGATAGGCAACGTCGGTGTGAACGATGAAGATATGGAGAGCAAAGCAGCACACGCAAAAGGGATGATAGTTCGTCAATATCAAGAGCGCTACTCCAACTTTAGAGCAGAGGGCTCGCTTTCGGATTTTCTTAAAAAACACAATGTCATGGGGATCTGCGACATCGACACCAGATATCTTACGAAGATGATCAGAAAAGAGGGCTCGATGATGATGGTCGCTTCGACCGAAGTGAACAGTAAAGAGGAACTTAAAAAGATATTGGAGAGCTCTCCGCGTATAGAGGATGTGAACTATATAGAAAAAGTCAGTACAAAAGAGAGCTATGTTCATAAAAACGGAACATATGACGCTTTTAACTTCAAATACAATGACGCGCCAAAACCCGAGGCTAAAATAGTCGCTATAGATTTCGGCGTGAAAAGAAATATATTAAACGAGCTTACGCAGGCGGGAATGCAGGTGGAAGTCGTTCCTAACACTTTTAGCGGCGACGAGCTTATCTCAAGATACAACAGCAAAGAGATCGACGGCGTGTTCTTGTCAAACGGTCCCGGCGATCCGCTTGTATTGAAAAAAGAGCATGAGCAGATAAAAAAACTGATCGAAGCAAAGGTTCCGATGTTTGGGATCTGTCTGGGGCATCAGCTTCTTTCCATCTCCCACGGGTATGATACTTTCAAGTTAAAGTTCGGACACCACGGAGGCAATCACCCCGTAAAAAATGTAAAAACGGGCGTGGTGGAGATAACCGCACAAAACCATAACTATAATGTTCCAGAAACCATTGTCGAAGTGGCCGAAGTTACTCATATGAACCTTTTTGACGATACTATCGAAGGGCTTCTGTATAAAGACGGACCGATATTTTCGGTACAGCACCATCCCGAATCAAGTCCCGGGCCAAAAGAGAGCAGATATATATTCGGTGAATTTCTTTCACTTATGAAATCTCAAAGATAGGAGTTATCACTCTTTTGAGATATTACTTAACATAAAGTTAACACTTTAACGTTAAAATTATAAAAAAAAGAAATAATTACCAATGAACAGTATTGAACTAACGGCTATCATAAGCTTCGCATTTCTCGCCTCTATAGGACATTGTGTCGGTATGTGCGGCGGATTTATCATGACATACACCATGGCGAAAGTAAAACCTACCGCCTCCAAAGTGACTCAATCGCTGTATCATCTCTCCTACAATCTCGGGCGTGTGTTCACATATACTATTTTAGGTGCGTTTTTTGGATATTTCGGTTCTTTATGGGAGATAAATCCGCTTGCCAGATCCATTATGTTTACCGTCGCAGGTATACTGATGGTGGTCATGGGACTCTCTTTTGCGGGGAAATTGAGATTTTTGAACTCCATCGAAATCCCGATCGGCAATTACAGCTGGTTTAAAAGGATATTCACTTATCAGATGAACTCCGGGAACAAAAGCAGTTTTTTCGTCTTGGGGATGCTCAACGGACTTTTTCCATGCGGGCTGGTCTATACCATGCTTGTAACCGCAACAACCACTTCTTCGGCATTTTACGGCGCTTTGGTCATGTTCGTCTTTGGTATATTCACGATCCCGACCCTGTTCACTTTTGCTTTTGTGATCAGTTTGTTCTCAGGTCAGAAATTTCGCTCGTTCATGATCCAGTTCGCTGCATTGACGGTTATTATTTTCGGAATATGGACCATTTATAAAGCATATCTTCAATTTGACTATTGGTACAACACGAACAAAGAGGCGGAAAAGATCGAGTCCGCGCAGATGAAATTCGGTCCCGCTATGAAGTGTGCTCCGGGCAAATGCGGCATGGGGAAATGCGGCTCAAAAAAATAACATTTTTGTTATAGTGTTACGAAATTCTACAATCATATTAATTTTTCCTTAAAATTAATTTTTACTAACGTATTGCAACTAAATAATTAAATTTTTATATTTCTTCTGCTATTATGATGCTGTTTATAGTCTATACTTGTGTATAGACTGTTACGCTTTGAATCTTGAAGGAGGCTATATATGGAAAATCGTCCATTAGAGTATGACTATACAGTTGCTAAGATGTTCATGCTTACAACAATTCTGTTAGGGATTGTAGGTATGCTTATCGGTGTAATTTTGGCTGTAGAGCTGGCTTTTCCTAGTGCTAATACTATGCTAGGCGGGTTAGGTCTTAACGAATTTACGAACTTTAGTCGTTTACGTCCACTGCACACTGATGCAGTTATTTTTGGTTTTACGTTAAGTGGTATTTGGGCTACTTGGTACTATGTTGGTCAACGTGTATTAAAAGTCTCGATGGCAGAATCCAAGGTATTAATGTTCCTTGGTAAATTACATTTCTGGTTATATTTACTAGTCGTTGTATCTGTTGTCGTTTCTCTTTTTGCGGGTGTTACAACATCAAAAGAGTACGCAGAGTTTGAATGGCCTATCGACATCGGTGTCGTTTTGGTCTGGGTTATTTGGGGGTTAGGTTTATTCGGTCTTATCGGTATCCGCCGTGAAAGATCGCTTTATATTTCGATTTGGTATTATATTGCTACTTTCTTGGGTATAGCAATGCTTTATCTATTCAACAATATGGAGATCCCGACCATACTTGCGACTTCACCTGCAGGTGAGACCGGTATAGGTGCTTGGTACCATTCGATCTCTATGTATTCAGGTACGAACGATGCTCTTGTCGAATGGTGGTACGGACACAATGCGGTTGCATTCGGCTTTACCGTTCCTATCGTTGCAATGATCTATTACTTCCTGCCAAAAGAATCAGGTCAAGCTGTTTATTCATATAAACTGTCTTTACTTTCTTTCTGGGGATTGATGTTCGTTTATCTATGGGCAGGCGGACACCACCTTCTTTTCTCTACAGTTCCTGACTGGATGCAAACTATGGGTTCTATCTTCTCTGTAGTTTTAATTCTTCCGTCTTGGGGTAGTGCTATCAATATGCTTCTTACAATGAAGGGTGAGTGGCAGCAAGTCGCGACATCTCCATTGATCAAGTTTATGATTTTGGCTTCGACTTTCTATATGTTCTCTACATTAGAGGGACCGATTCAAGCTATAAAATCTGTAAATGCTATCGCTCACTTTACTGACTGGATCATCGGTCACGTTCATGACGGTACACTTGGCTGGGTCGGATTTATGATTATGGCGGCGCTTTTCCATATGGCTCCACGCGTATTCAAACGCGAACTATATTCAAAATCGTTAATGGGAACTCAATTCTGGATTCAAACTTTAGGTGTTGTTTTATATTTCACTTCTATGTGGATTGCCGGTATCACACAAGGTATGATGTGGCGTGCCCACGATGAGTACGGTAACTTGGCTTACTCGTTCATCGATACGGTTTCAGCGCTACATCCTTATTGGACAATTCGTGCTGTAGGTGGTTTATTGTATCTGGTAGGTTTCTTCATGTTCGCATACAATATCTATAAAACTATGACAGCCGGTCGTCGTGTTGAAGAGAGCGAGTTACAAAACGCTTCTCCTATGGCAGCGTAGAAAGAAGGGGGAAAATAATATGTTTCATTGGTTAGAAAAACATCCGTTCTTTTTTGCGGTAGGAGTTTTTGTCGTTATTGCGTTTGCAGGTTTAGTAGAGATACTACCGAACTTTGCACAAGCCGCTCAGCCGGTAGTCGGTACTAAGCCATATACTATATTGCAGATGGCAGGCCGCGAAGTTTATATCAAAAATAGCTGTAATGCTTGTCATTCACAACTTATTCGTCCATTTAAAGCTGAGACTGATCGTTACGGTCACTACTCTTTAAGCGGAGAGTATGCTTATGATCGTCCATTCCTTTGGGGTTCAAAACGTACAGGTCCGGATCTTCACCGTGTCGGTAACTATCGTACTACCGATTGGCATGAAAATCACATGAAAGACCCGGCGGGCGTTGTCCCTGGTTCTGTAATGCCGGCATATACCTGGATGTTTACAAACTTAGCTGATATCGACACTGCATATGCGGATCAATTGACAAATGCAGAATTTTTCAATGTGCCATACAACAAACCTGTACCTATGAAAGACGGCAGTACAGTTACGGTTCCAATGGCAAAATCAGTAGCAGACGCTCACGCAATGGCTTTGGCTGAAGCAAAAGTGATTACTGCTGATATGAAAGATAAAAATGTACAAGATATGGTTGCGGCAGGAAAAATTCCTGAAATCGTAGCTTTGATCGCATATTTGAACAGTTTAAAATAGGGGTGAAAGTGGATATAGTTCAACTTCAAGGATACGCCTATTTTGGACTCGTTGTATTTATGGTTGTAATTCTTTACAGTTATATTTATCATCTATACAGCAGCGAGAAAAAAGGTGTAAAAGATTATGAGAAGTATGGAAATATCGCTTTAAACGACGAGATCGATGATGCTCCGGTTGAAAAGATCTCTAAAGATGAAAAAAATAAGTAGGAGGCATATATGAATAAGCTTTATTTGGCAGCTGTGGTATTTGTTGCTGCGATGCTAGGTTTTACATATGTTGCGATGGATATCAAGGGCGGCTTAAATGGTGACATTGTCAACATGCTGGCTATACTCGGTGCAATCGCGCTAGTAATCGTATCGGTTTTTGTTGTTACTAAATATGTTCGCCAAATGCAGTCAGACACAGCTGGCGGTGAACTTGCAGATGAAAAATGGGACGATATAGGTGAATATAAAAATCCACTTCCAATGGGATGGGCGATTATATTTTTTGGAATGATTATTTGGGCAGGATGGTATTTTGTAGCCGGGTATCCGGTAAACGCATATTCTCAAATCGGCGAGTATAATGAAGATTCGGCTGCAGCGAACGCTAAGTTCGAAAAGAAATATGCAAACCTTAGCCAAGAAGAGCTACACAACATGGGTGAGTCGGTATTCTTAGTCGATTGTGCGCCTTGTCACGGTCTTGCTGCTGACGGTATGGACGGTAAAGCTGCTAACCTTAACAAGCGTTTAGAAGCAAAAACCGTAGCGTACGTGATAAACCACGGATCAAACAACCATTTAGCCGTACATCAAGAGATGACGAACGGCAAGCTGGTCAAAACTACGAGTATGATGCCTGATCGCAACGGATTGTTCAATTCAAGTACGAATGCTCTAATCACTGATGCTGAGATAGAAAAAGTTGCAAAATATGTTTCTAACGGTATGAAAGGTGACGGTGCCGATATCTTTGCAGCTACTTGTTCATCTTGTCACGGTCCTGATGGTAAAGGTATGGATTTTGTTGCTCCGAACATAGCTGCGTTTACTCCGGCTTTCGTTGCAGATATATTATCACACGGCAAAAAAGGTGCTATAGGTACTATGCCGGCATTTACTAATCTAAACGATACTCAGATTAAAGCCGTATCAACTTATATCACAGACATAAGTAAAGGAGAATAGTAATGGAAAATAATTTCAAAGGTTCCGGTATATTTTCACTTGACGGGATTACGGGTATGTTAATAGCTACTGTCTTATTACTATCTATCCTAGCAGGATTGACTGTGTGGGGATTAGGTGTTCAAAACGCCAACCAGCAGAAATTCTATAAAATCACTGATGAAAAATCCATCAAAATGATAGATACTACAAGCGGCACTCACCGTGTCCTTGTAAACTAAGGAGTCAAATTATGGATAAAATTATAACAATCGGTTTAGCCGTATTGGCAGTAATCACTCTGTGGTCGGTTCTTACTCCTAATCACCTATTTATAGGTTAAGAAAACTTGAATAAGTTTAAAAGAGGGCTTTTTGCCCTCATTCTCTTCTTTTATTCCATCAATCCCCTATATGCAGAGTATTTATATAAAGATGAAGTGATCTTCAATCCGAAGTTGACGCATGACGTCGAAGTTATGGGCGAAGAGCTGCATGACAAAACGGGTATTGCCCTGCGTCTTGTCGTCTTAAAACAGCTAGATGCCAATCAGACCATTGTCGATTATGAAAAAAATTTGATAAAAAACTTTAGCGAACCGACTATATTATTGACTTTTTCAGAGGTAAATAAAAAAGTCGATATACTGGCTCGTCCGAAATCTTTATACAAATATTTTGACAGAAGACAGGTGTTGTCGCCTACAGCGACCGGGTTGCAGGCGTTCTTTATGGCTGTTTTCTTCAGCAATAGTTTTGATGATTTTAAAGAGAATGTAACCAATTACGGCGGTACTATCATCCCTATCCTTGCAGAGAAAGCAAAAGGGGCAGAGATAGTCAACAAATACAGCGCAGCGTTGTTTAACGGTTATGCAGATATAGCAGAGCAGGTCGCACTGTCTAAAAACGTTAAGTTGGACAGTGCGGTGGGCAACTCCAACCGTTATACGATCGAAGCGGTCAAAGTTGTATTTTACTTATTTGTAATATATGGACTTTATTTATACTTGAGAAAAAAATTCTACATGAAGAAGAATAAAAAATGAAAAAAAACAGCGGTATGATTTGGCCGATTGCCATAGGTTTGTCAATACTCGGTGTTGTCGGACTGGGTGCATGGACGATAGTCGAAACCTCTAAGGCTCCTGTCGAAGAGAGCGATATCTACATGACCTATTATCAGGATGCGGATGCGAATGCAAATAAAATAATAAATGCGACAATAGCGTTTAATAAAAAGTATAACATCCAATATCTCGGTAAACGCCTGGACCCGAACAATTCACAGATCATCTATAAGATCACGACAAAAGAGGGAAAAAATGTTGATAATGCGAAAGTTAAAGTTATTATTACCAGACCTCAGACGCATCAATTTGATATGACATTGAACGATCCTAAAGTCAGTGACGGAACATACAGTTTTGAAACAAAACTTCCCGGAATCGGCAGATGGAATATCATGGCTCAGATCGAAGTAGGTGATAATAAACGTTTTTTTAATTTAAAAACAGATACTAGAACTGACGCAAAGCCGACAGAATACTAAAGGTATGCAAGCAGAAACTCTTATCTTTCCTACGACTCGTGCGATCAGGCACGAGTTGCTTTCACTGAAAAAATCAACCCTTTTTTTACAAAACTACATAACCGTCTCCGAATTTATCGAGAGAGCCTGCATCGTAGAGGGTTTTACAAAAATAGACAGTGACACGCGTCTTCTTCTGCTTTTGGAAGCATCGGATTTTAAAGAGTTCGAATCCCTTCATATAGAAAGAAATTTTTTTACCTTCACCCAGAACAGCAGTTATATATTTTCCCTTTTTACAGAGCTCGGCGGAGAAAAAGTAGAGCTTGACGATCTTGAGCTTGCAGATACGTACGGAGATTATGAAGAGCATATAGCAATACTCAAAATTCTCTATAAAAAATATGAGGTGATCTGCCGCGAAAAAAAGATATTTGACCCGATCTTTTTACCTAAATCGTATAAATTTAATGCGGAGTACGTAAAAACATTAGGTGAGATAAGAGTTGTCGTTGAAGGGTATTTGACGGCATTTGAGATCGAAATCTTGCAAAAGTGCAGTGAGGTCGCGGATTTAAAAGTAGAGATAGCCACGACTGCTTTTAACCAAAAGATAAGAGAGAGATTCAAATCTCTCGGATTTTCCTTAGAAGGCGGGTATACCTATCTTTTGGATTTTAACGGTAAAAAGATTTTAGATGCGCAAAAAATATTTAAAAATACCGATATCGAATGCAGCGGTTTTAGTGAGCGTCTGTTGCAGGCCGCTTTTGTAAAGCAGAAGGTTTATGAATATATCCAAAAAGGCTTAAAGCCCGAAGATATCGTGGTCATACTTCCCAATGAGTCGTTTGCATCCATTTTAAGACTGTATGACGATCAAACGAACTTTAACTTTGCTATGGGAGAGGATTTCAAACGAACCGAAGCCTATATGCATCTAAATGCTGTATGCGAATATATAGAAAATCCCACTGTACAAAACGGTGCAAGAGTGCAAAGATACGGATCGTCATTTTACGAGCTCCTGTCTCCGATCTATTACGCCGATATGAAAAAAGTGGATTTTAAAGAGCTGATAGAAAGATATACAGACTCTTTACGGATAAGTTCGCATAAAAAGGTGATCGAAGAGGAGCTGTACGGTTTTGTACGATTAAAATATCTGTATGAAGAGTTTAATCTTAGGTCGACTCTTCATCTTTTCATGCAAAGACTTGCCCAAAGAAGCGTGGATGACGTTCGAGGAGGAAAGATAACCGTGATGGGCGTGCTTGAGAGCAGATATGTTCGCTACAAAGGTGTCATTATGGTCGATTTTAACGACTCTGATGTTCCTAAAAGAAGTGAAAAGGATCTGTTCTTAAACTCGGATATCAGAGCTCTTGCAAATTTGCCGACGCAAAACGACAGGGAAAACCTGCAAAAACATTACTACGCGCTGCTTATCGACAGAGCACAATATGTAAGCATCTCTTACGTCGCTTCGACATCTTCGATGCCCTCAAGATTCTTAACGCAGCTCGGTATAGAAACAAAAGAGATAGAGAACGAAGCGGCATTTGCAGCCATACTGCATAAAAACGTGCCGCAAGAGAAAAAAGAATCGGATGAAGAGATAACAGGTGAATATGATTTTTCAAAAATAAGACTTTCTGCGACATCGCTGAAAACGTTTTTGGAGTGTAGAAGAAGGTATTACAATAGATATATCATGCAGCTTGAAAAACATGAGTTTCCGCAGGATTTTCCGACAGAAAACAAAATAGGACAGGATCTGCATGAAGCCCTCAGAAACGTTTATTTGAAAAGATCCGTTTACACGGACAAAAGGGAGCTGCAAAGTGCGATATATAAAGAACTCGAACGTATCAGCGGAAGCAGTTCTCTGGAGCACTACCAATTAAAACTCTGGAACAAGAAATTGAATTCTTTCGTAGAAAACGAGATGCAAAGATTTGAGCAGGGGTATGCGGTCTATGATTGTGAAAAATCGCTTACATGCAAGTTTGCCGGTATGGAACTTACAGGTCAGATAGACAGGATCGATATAAAAGAGGAAAAACTTTTCGTACTTGACTATAAAAGCGGAAAGTATCCTTCCTATACAACAAGAACACTTCAAAAAGCTACGGATTTTCAACTAGAGTTTTACTATCTTCTGGCCTCGACGATCAAAAAGGTAGACGCTTGCGGATATTATGATTTAAACAGTGGAAAGATCGTGGACGAAACACTCCTTGAAGAGAAACTGGAGCTTTTACAAAGACATCTAAAAGAGATGCTTGAACAAAAAAGTTTTAGTTTTGACAAAACCGAAGATGAAAGCAAATGTCAGTATTGTGAATTTGTATATCTGTGTGGACGTGGATGATGTTTAAAAATAAATTGGCCTACGAGGCGAGTGCGGGAAGCGGAAAGACTTTCAATCTGGTCGTGAGATATCTGAGTCTTCTTTTTATGGGAGCATCGCCTTCAAAAGTGCTGGCACTCACCTTTACGAATAAAGCTGCTTCGGAGATGCAAGAACGCATTGTTCTTACGCTTAAAGAACTTCAAAACAGAGATGAGCTTGATGTCATTTGCGATGTTACCGCAATACCGAAAGATGAGATACTTAAAAAGAAAAAAGATGTTTTAGAGCAATTCTTAAATGCAGACGTGAAGATAATGACGCTTGATAAATTCTTTGCAAAGATACTTAGAAAGTTTTCACTTTACGCAGGACTGATGCCCAACTTCACGACATTTGCATCGCAGCATGAGCAAAAACTCTTTGCGCGCTTTTTGGACGAGGTAAGCGTAGCTTACAAAGATGAAACGCTGATCGATCTCTCGCTTATGATGGACAAGCGCGTGAGCGACATCTTTTCACTGCTCGATGAGCTTTACTCAAAACTCTCGGAGATAAACAAGCTCTCATTTGCGTATGCGCCTTATAAAGAGTACGAGCAAAAAGTACTTGATGCGTTTTTAAAGATACGTCAGGCGGTGCTTGCATGCCGGGATGCTTCGACTACCGTGAAAAATGCGGTCGAGGGAGAAGAGTTCGAGTCCGTCTTGTCAAAAGCGTGGCTTTCAAGGGATACGCTTGATTATTCGACGTTTAAAAAGTGTTATCAGCCTTTCATGGACGGCGAGCTAAGAGTTATAAAAGAGAACGTAGAACTCTATATGAAAGCCCGCGAACAGAGTTTTTTCAGTTCACTTTTTGCTCTTTTAGATACTTATGTCAAAAGCAAAAAAGCGCTGGCTTATGAGATTGCAGAGCTTGGATTTGACGATATTTCGGCTCTTGTGCATGAACTTTTAAGCAGCAGGATCGACAGTGAGTTTCTCTATTTCAGGCTGGATTCCAAGATAGAACATATCCTGCTCGATGAGTTTCAAGATACAAGCGTACGGCAGTATGAGATACTCCGTCCGCTTATCAAAGAGATCACTTCGGGAGAGGGAGTGCATAAAAACGGAAGTTTTTTCTTTGTAGGAGACGTCAAACAATCTATCTACAGGTTTCGCGGCGGTGTGAGTGCCCTTTTTGATTTTGTGCGTCAGGATAACGATGTAGAAGTGGAACCGCTGGTAGTAAATTACCGTTCTCAAAAAGAGATCGTGGATTTTGTAAACAGCGTGTTTAGAGAGAAGATCAAAGGCTACAAAGACCAAAGCGTCAAGACGGACGCCGCGGGAGGATATGTCGAGGTCGTTAAAAGCGATGATATCTTACAAACGACGCTTCTCAGACTTCAAGAGCTAATAGACCTTAAAGCGAATTTAAACGAGATAGCCGTACTTACGGCAACCAACGGTGACGGGCAGGAGATCGAAGCGGTACTGAAAAATGCCGAAATAAATGTCGTGACGGAAACGACGACAAAACTGATAAATCAGGATGTCGTAAAAGCGCTTATCGAGTATCTGAAATACCTCTATTTCAAAGAAGAGATATACGGACACAACTTCTTTGCGCTGCTCGGACGTGAAAACTCTGCGCTTGCAAAAGTAGATGTAAATGTTCTTTCTTTGCAAGAGATAGTAAAAGATGCCATCGACAGATACGATCTTTTCGACGGAGAGTTTCATCTTCTTCGTTTTATGGGTATGCTGGAGAACTATCAGGATATAGAGCAGTTTCTTTTTGAGTATGAAAGAGACGATACGACTGCTGCGGCATCTGATCTAAACGGAGTAAGAGTACTTACCGTACATAAATCAAAAGGGCTGGAGTATGCGCATGTTATCGTGATGGACAGATTAAAAAAAGCCCCTCCCTCCCGTGCCCCTATCATCTATGAGTATGACGGAGTAGAGCTGCGTAACATCTATCTCAGGATGAGCGGCCGCGATGCTTTGGACAGCTCTTATGCAGCGGCCCTTCAAAAAGAGAAAAATCTCGTCGCAGAGGATAATCTAAACGCCCTGTATGTCGCGTTTACAAGGGCAAGAGAGAATCTTTTTATCGTTAGCAAGGAAAAAGATTCCGTTTTCGAACCGTTGAATCTGGAAGCAGTGAGTTACGGTGTTTTAGAGGTAAAAGAACATGCGCAGGTGAAAAAAATACAAAAGACACCTCTTGAGTACAAAGCACTGCGTTACGGAATACAAACGGATATCTTGTCAGTTGCCAAAGAGGAGGAAGATGACCGTCGTGCTCTCAATTTCGGTCTGGCTCTTCACTACTGTCTGGAGATGATGCAGGAATTTACAAAAGAGAGTCTGCAAAGCGCTTACAGCGTAATGTTAAACAGATATGGGAATATTCTTGATGCGGATGAACTTGCAGGTATTCAAAAACGTATAGAGGTGCTTTTAAAAAATGAACGCTTCTTAGAACTTGTAAAGGGTGAGCATTTTAAAGAGAAAGGGATGTTGGTAAAGGGCGAGCTCAGATATATGGACCTGCTTGTAAAACGAGTCGAGGGCGGGTATAATATCATCGATTATAAAAGCTCCCAAAACCCTAGTGAAAACCATGTCAAACAGGTGCTTGGATACAAAAGAGCGGTGCAGGAGATCACGTCGTGTGAAGTGAGAGGATACCTCTGCTATCTTCATGAAGACGAGACAAAAATAAAAGAGGTTTTATGAGCTTATAAAAACCTTAATTTAAGGTCATTATAAGTTTATATAGATATACTTTCGCCACTTTAATTCGACGAAAGGTTCGAGAATGAAATTTACAAAAATTGCAACTCCTGAACAAATCGATCAAAAATGGGTTTTGATCGATGCTGAAGGGAAGACGTTTGGACGTATCGTAACTGAGATCGCTACTCGTCTTCGCGGTAAAGATAAACCGTGTTATACACCGAATTTCGATTGTGGTGATTATGTGGTTGTAGTGAACGCTTCAAAAGCTGTATTCAAAGGTGCAGGTAAGATAGCCGGTAAAGAGTATTTTACTCACAGCGGTTACTTTGGATCGACTAAAAGCGTTAAAATGACCGAGCTTTTAGAAAACAATCCTGAGAAACTATTCAAACTGGCGACTCGCGGTATGCTACCAAAAACAAAACTTGGTGCTAAAATGCTTAAAAAACTAAAAGTGTATGCAGGTGCAGAACATCCTCATACTGCTCAATTAGCGAAGTAAGGACATATAGATGGCTAATAAAATATATGCAACAGGACGTCGTAAGTCTTCAATAGCAAAAGTGTGGTTAACTCCGGGGACTGGTAAAATCACAATCAACGGTCTTTCATTAGACGCATGGTTAGGTGGTCTTGAAGCGAAAAAACTTCGTGTAAAACAACCACTTGCATTAACAAAACAAGATACATCGGTTGATATCGTAGCTACTACATTAGGCGGTGGTTTCGGTGGACAATCCGATGCATTACGCCACGGTATCTCTCGTGCACTGGTTAAGTTCGACGCATCGTTTAGAGCGATCCTTAAACCAGAAGGCATGATGACTCGTGATTCACGTACTGTTGAACGTAAGAAACCGGGTCTTAGAAAAGCACGCCGTTCACCGCAATTCTCTAAACGTTAATCGTTTCATGGAAAAAGCCCTTTGGGGTTTTTCCGTTTTTCTCTTCAAAAAACAATTTTCACCTTTTAACTGCTATAATTCCTCTAAAAAGATTTTATATGATACGCTATTTCTATCTTTTGATCATCTTTATCTCATTGCACGCATCGACGCTGCATCTTGCTACCTCCGCGAATCCTTCGCGTTTAAATCCTATTTTGGCGACGGATTCAAGCTCATCGGAAATAGCTGATTTTATATTTAACGGTCTTGTAAAATACGATAAAGACTCATCTACCATCATCGGCGATCTGGCGGAGAAGTTCTATTTTGAAAACAACACGACGCTTATTTTCAAACTTCATCCAAACGTAAAGTGGCAGGACGGAGCTCCCTTTAGTTCCAAGGATGTGGTCTTTACGTACGATCTTATAAATTCAAAAAACGTAGTTTCACCCTACAGCGCGACTTTTCGCATGGTCAAAAGCGTCGAAGCCCTCGACAAGGATACCGTAAGGGTTACCTATAAAAAACCCTATTTTAAAGCACTGGAAACATGGATGATGGGTATTTTGCCCTATCATATACTAAAAGACGAAAAAAATCTTATGAACTCCTCTTTTAACACGCATCCCATAGGAACAGGAGCGTATAAACTAGAGCGTCTTGAATACTCAAAAGATATAGTCTTGAGTGCGAACGAGAACTATTTTTTAGGACGTCCGAAGATAGACAAGATCGTCTTTCATGTCATCCCCGACCCTATGACGCGTTTTTTGATGCTAAAGTCGGCAAAGATAGATGTCGGCTCGCTTGAACCGATGGAGCTTGAAAGACAGGTGAACAAGAACTTTTTCAAGATTTTTAACAAATATGAAGATATTGCTCACTCCTATACGTATCTCGGATTTAATTTAAGAAAGAAAAAGTTTCAAGATCCGCGTGTCCGCGAAGCTCTCTCGTTGGCTATCGACAGAGAAGAGCTGGTAAATATCCTGTTTTTGGGACATGCGAGAGTCTGTACAGGTCCTTTTTTACCGACGGGAGCCGCTTTTAACAAGGATGTCAAAGCGCCAAAACAGAACATAAAAAGAGCCAAAGAGCTTTTACGCGAAGCCGGATATGATCAAAAGCATCCCCTCTCTTTTGAGATAACGACGTCAAACTCCAGCTCCGTACGTCCTTATGCCGCGCAGATACTGCAGTATCAGCTTCACAAAGCGGGAGTCAAAGTAACGCTGCGCGTTATGGAGTGGCAGGCATTTTTAAATATGGTGGTCTTTCCAAGAAAGTTTGATACCGTACTTTTGGGCTGGTCACTCTCATCTACGCCCGATCCCTATCTTTTGTGGCATAGTGACAACGATAAAAAAGGCGGGTTTAATTTTATAGGGTATCATAACAAAAAAGTTGACCATGAGATCGACGTGATGCAAAATGTGGTGGATAGAAAGAAGCTGGCACATATCTGGCAGAGTATCTTTGCCGATATCACAGCCGACAACCCGTATCTGTTTTTGTTCATCCCCAATAACATAGCCGTAGCCAACAAAAAAATAAAAAATATCGAGCCGAGCCCTAGCGGGATCTGGTATAACTACAAAGACTGGGAGATCACAGATGAGTGAAAAAAGTACATTTGACAATAGAGCCGAAGGCTGGGACAGTTCAAGCATGCGCGTGCAGCTTGCGCAAAATACTTACAATGCGATCGTAAAAGAGATACCGCTGAAAGACGATATGGATGTTATCGATTTCGGCGCGGGGACCGGGCTTTTGAGCAGAAATATCGCTTTACATGTAAATTCTTTGCTGGGCATAGATACTTCGCGGGGAATGCTTGAAAAACTCGATGCTTTGGAGATGGACAACGTCGTTTCCTGTTACGGCGATTTCTGCGAGTTTAAGAGCGTGAAGAAGTATGACGGGATCGTAAGTTCCATGACGATGCATCATATCAAGGAACTGGACAAACTCTTTACAAAGATGCATGAACTTTTAAAAGAGGGCGGCTTCATCGCGATCGCCGATCTTATGAGCGAAGACGGGACTTTTCATCCGGATAACGAAGGAGTGCATCATTTCGGGTTCGATGAAGATGAGCTTGTCCATATAGCAAAAAAGCACGGCTTTAAAGAGGTGCGCTATGAAAAGATATTTGAAGTGGAAAAAGAGGGCAAAAATCCTTACGGCATCTTTTTGCTGACGGCAAGAAGATGACGATACTCTTTGATCTGGACGGAACCCTTATAGATTCGACAGAAGCCATATTGGAGAGTTTTTACAAAACATTTGAAATATTCGATCTTCCTTTCCCAAAGGAAGCGGATATAAAAGCTTTGGTGGGACATCCGCTTGATGTTATGTATAAAGAACTCGGAGTCGAAGAAAAGATCGTTTGGGATCTGGTAGATGCTTATAAAGAGCATTATAGAGAGATATCGACGCAAAAGACGGTGCTTTTGCCGTTTGCAAGAGAGGCCGTGGAACTTGCAAGTAAAAATGCAAGAGTCGGTGTCGTTACGACAAAAACCGGCAAATATTCCAAGCTTTTGATGGAGCATTTTAACGTAATGAAACATTTTGAAATATTAATCGGCAGAGAAGATGTAAAAAACCCGAAACCGCATGCCGAGCCCATACAAAAAGCGATAGATTTTTTAAGGGTCGACAAGGAAGATTGCTGGATGATCGGAGACACGAGAATGGATTTGATTTCAGCAAAAAATGCAGGCATAAAAAGTGTCGCAGTGATAAGTGAATACGAAGCTGTAGAGGAATTGAAAAAGCATACGAATATAATAAAAAGTAATGCACTGGAAGCCGTCCGAAGTATCCTAAAATAGGTAGATATAACACAACTTTATCATCTTCATAAATAACATTCTTCAAACAAGCTATATTTAAGAGCAAGTTTCATAAAATACTCCAAACGTAAAAACAATTCTTTTTTGAATTTCAATATGTAAGGGGACTTTAATGCTAGAAATCAGATGGCACAGCCGTGCGGGACAGGGTGCTGTTACTGGTGCAAAAGGCTTGGCAGACGTTGTTTCAACGACAGGAAAAGAGGTGCAGGCTTTCGCATTTTACGGATCTGCCAAACGTGGAGCAGCGATGACTGCGTATAATCGTGTTGACGATAAACCGATAATGAATCACGAAAAATATATGAGTCCGGATTATGTTTTTGTTATAGATCCGGCTTTGGTTTTTACGACAGACGTTACTATCAACGATAAAGAAAGTACGGTCTATATCGTTACTACTCATATGAACACCGATGAGCTTGTGGCTGCACAGCCTAAGCTTGCAGGTAAAAAAGTCTACACGGTCGATTGTATCAAAATCGCTCAAGAGACTATCGGACGTGCTATTCCAAATACGCCGATGCTCGGCGCGTTTATGAAAATCTCGAATATGTACGACATAGAGTTCTTTAAAGAGAATATGAAACGTATCCTGGGTAAGTTACCTCAAAAAATCATTGATGCAAATATGCTGGCTATCCAGCGTGCATACGATGAAGTGAAATAAGGAGTGAATGATGGCAAATAAAGGGTGGGATGAATTCGAAATCGGTGCGATGCTTCGTTCGTTTAACGGTCCTGTTAAAGATGTTGCATTAATTCATCAAGAAGATAGAGCTTATTCGGAAAATAACTCTTTTACTGCAAGTGTCGCAGACTGGCGTATAGAAAAACCGGTGTTTAACAAAGACTTTTGTATCGATTGTCAATTTTGTTGGATATATTGTCCGGATATCTCTATTATCTCTCGTGACAAAAAGATGGTAGGTGTCGATATGGATCACTGTAAAGGATGCGGGATTTGTGTCGAGGTGTGTCCTACAAATCCGAAATCGCTTCTTATGTATTCAGAACAGACAGATGAGGAAGAAGCACTTGCTGCTTGGCCTAGTAAAGATGAAGGAGAAAACTAATGGCATTTGATAAAATGGAACTACGAGACATTGAAGTTTGGGACGGTAACTTTGCTGCTGCTCAAGCTTTGAGACAATGTCAGATAGATGTTGTTGCCGCATATCCTATTACCCCATCGACTCCTATCGTCGAGGGTTATGCTAAGTTTTTAGCAGACGGTTATGTGGAAGGCGAATTTGTTATGGTCGAATCCGAGCATGCTGCGATGTCAGGGTGTATCGGTGCTTCTGCCGCAGGTGGACGTGTTGCGACTGCGACTTCGTCTCAAGGTCTTGCGCTTATGTCTGAAACGCTTTATCAAGCTTCAGGTATGCGTTTACCGATCATTTTGAACCTTGTCAACCGTGCGCTTGCTTCTCCGCTTAACGTTAACGGTGACCACTCTGACATGTATATGGTCAGAGACAGCGGCTGGATACAGTTCGATGCATACAATCCGCAAGAGGCGTATGACTTGAACTTCATCGCTTTTAAAGTAGCCGAAGATCATGATATCCGTTTGCCGGCTATCGTCAATCAAGACGGTTTCATGACGTCTCATACCGCACAGGGCGTAAAAACTCTAAGCGATGACGTAGCTTACGGATTTGTCGGCGAATTTAAGCCTATGAACGATATGCTTGACCTTGACCACCCTGTAACTCATGGTGTTCAAACGGAAGAGGATTGGCATTTCGAGCATAAAGCTCGTCAGCATAGAGACCTTATGACAAAGGTGATCCCGAAAATTGAAGCGGTGTTCGATGAGTTTGAGAAATTAAGCGGACGTAAATACAATATCGTAGAAAAATATGACATGGATGATGCAGATGTTGCAGTCGTATGTCTGGGAACATCGGTAGAAACTGCACGCGAGGTTGCAAAAGAGATGAGAGAAAACGGAATCAAAGCGGGTGTCGTCGGTATCCGTGTTTTAAGACCGTTCCCTTTCATGCAGATCGCAGAAGCACTTAAAGACGTAAAAGCGATAGCGGCACTTGACCGTTCATCTCCAAACGGAGCGGCGGGTATGCTGTTCAACGAGATTGCGGGTGCGCTTTACAACACCGGTTCCAAAGCTCTGCTTTCAGGTTATGTATACGGTCTTGGAGGTCGTGACTTGACAAAAACACATCTAAGAGACCTGTATAAAGAGCTTCAAGCAAATGCAGACGCAGGTAAAGTAACAACTCAATTACAGCAGTTTATCGGCGTTCGCGGTCCGAAACTGGCATTTTTATAAAAGGAGATTCTTATGAGTGAAATGAAAAAAATTAAAAACTTAAAAGAGTTTTCAACATCGGCGGATCGCTTTGAGGGGGCAAACCTTCTTTGTCCCGGTTGTGCTCACTCTATCATTGTTCGTGAAATCTTAAATGCGACAAACGATGATCTTATCCTTTCGGCGTCTACGGGATGTCTGGAAGTGTGTACGGCAGTTTATCCATATACGTCTTGGGATGCTTCTTGGATACATATCGGTTTTGAGAACGGTTCGACTGCAGTTGCAGGTGCAGAGGCAATGCACAAAGCGCTAAAAAGAAAAGGGCGTCTAAAGCAGCCTGATCGTGAGCCTAAGTTCGTTTCTTTCGCAGGTGACGGTGCGTCTTACGATATCGGTTTCCAATGGATCTCGGGATGTATGGAACGCGGTCACAACATCATGCACGTCGTACTTGATAACGAAGTATATGCAAATACGGGAGGACAGCGTTCAAGCTCTACTCCTATCGGTTCAAGCGCTACTACTTCTCCTGCTGGACGTATAAGCTACGGTGAAAAGAAAAACAAAAAAGATATGCTTTCTATCATGGCGGCTCATCAGGTTCCATATGTAGCGCAGGTCGCTCCAAACAAATGGAAAGACATGGTGAAAAAGATCCAGCACGGTCTAGCTGTGGACGGACCTGTATTTATCAACGCGATGAGTGCTTGTACGACAGAGTGGAAATTTGATCCGAAAGATACTATGAGTATCTCTGATCTGGCGACGGATTCTTTGGTATTCCCTCTTTACGAAATAATCGACGGTCATGAACTAAACATCACTTACCGTCCTAAAAACATCGTTCCTGTAGAGGAATATCTTGCAGCACAAGGACGTTTTAAACATCTATTCAAAGATGAGTACAAATATCTTATCAAAGAGTGGCAAGAGCGTATCGATGCTCAGTGGGCGTATCTGCAACGCCGCGAAGAAGCACGCGTATAATAAAAGCTTCATCTTCAGTAGCCCCAAGGGCAATTGTCCCTTCGGTCGGGCACGCACTTGCGTCCAAATCGGACGTCGGTGCACTGTTAGTGCTACCTCAGTCCGACTTGGACACAATCTACACTAAATCTAAAACTTTTTGACCTTTTCCTTTTTGACTTCTTTAAAATAAAATATTAACGCTTTCTCCAAGTTACGGTAATGGAAAAATAATGGTAAAATCACAAGAAAAATAGGAATGATAATATGAATATTTTACTCGCAATGGACAGTGACGATGTCGAAGAAGCAAAACTTTGCAGAATAAACGACGTTAAAAAATGGGCTTTGGTCGTAGTGGAAGAGGGTGAGATCGTCGAAGTCTTCTTTGAAGAAAACAGAGGAGATTTCAAGATTTTTGCCGAAACGGCCGTCGTATTTGACGACAACGAATATGTCTGGCCTTTTATGGAGGAGCAGATGCAGGTTCTTGTGGCTCATACCCAGAGATATATCGACGACATCGTAGAAGCATATCTGTTTAAAGAACTTCATGAACTCGCGTATTAAAGAGCTCATTTCCCCCTTGCCCGGTTTTACTATCTTGCATGCAAGAGCAGAAGAAGATGCGTTGACGCCGATACTCAGCAGTATGCTTCAAGAAGCGGGCGGAACGCTGAATCTTGCGATATATGAGCCAAAAAACGAGGCAGAAGAGTTTGACGACAACGTAAAAGTACAGTATGTGGAAAACTACGACAAAGTGTTCCGTGCACTGCCAAGAGACAACGATATCGTCATCTTGCAAGACGTGCTTGCAAAACACTCCGATAAAGAACGGATGCTTAAAAACGCTTATATGACCCTGGCAAATGCGGCGCAGATAATCATTATGGAAAAAAAGGGCGTAATGGATATCGATGAAGTAAAATCATGGCTGTATGAGCGAGAGTTTCGCGCGGCCAACGAGATAGAGATCATCGACGGTTATGATCTTATTATGGCAAAGAAGATGCATATGTGGGGTAACGGTCTGTAATGCCGAGTTCTCAAAAACATACGACGGTGCAAAGCGAAGACGGCACGTTTACCGCCTTTTCAAAAGAGTTCGGTGAGCATTATCATTCTACAAAGGACGGCGCGCTTACGGAGTCCCTGCAAAAACATGTCATCCCGGCATTTGAGCTTTCAAAAAACAAAAGTGAGCTGACGATCCTTGATATCTGCTTCGGTTTAGGGTTCAATACGCTTGCGACACTTTACTACATGAAACGCGAGGGGATACAAAAAAAACTTTCTGTCTATTCACCTGAGTTTGATAGAGAGCTTATCAATTCTTTACAATACTTTCAATATCCCGATATTTTCGATGATCTTAAAAAGATCATCGTCTCGCTTTCAACGACGGGCGAGTATAAAGACGATGACCTGCATGTAAGCCTCTACCTCGGTGATGCAAGAGAGTATCTTCTCATATGTAAGGAAAAGTTCGACATCGTGTATCAGGACGCTTTTTCACCTGCTGCTAATCCGCTTCTTTGGACCAAAGAGTATTTCAAAGATATTAAAAAGCTTATTAAAGATGACGGTGTGCTGACGACGTACTCTGTCTCTTTGGCGACAAGACTCGCTTTGCATCAAAACGGGTTTAATATTTACCTTGCGACACCTAAAGGGTGCAGAAGCTCCACGATCGCTTCTCCTTCGCCAATTGAAGGATATGAGGTGGTAGATATGCCTCATAAGATCCTTTGCAATCCCGGTGCAAAAGCTTTAAGCGACGCCGATATACAGTCTCTTTAAAACGGTGATGATGCTTTGCACCGCTTTGTCCGATGTAGTCTCATTGACGGTATGGTACCCGATCGTCGGTATCTGAAGGGTCGTACCCTGTATAGCTCCCTTTGTGGCATGGATAAGCCTTCCCAGCTCGGTGACGCCGATCGAGCCTTTAGTTCCGTTTTGAGCCATTTTGTTTTTGAGATAGGTGTCTTTGAACTGGTAACGTATCTTCTCTTTTATCGCGATCTTTTTGATCTTCTCTTTTAGCGATGATCGGAAAACGGCATTTGCATCTCTGTGTCTGAGTACTATATCTATATTTTTTAACTCTTCAAGCGTCTTGTAGGGACTGGTATCTAAAACAAGCAGTTCATCGGTCGAAATATCGAACCGCTTGAACCATTCGAGCAAAAATCTCCAGCTTTTTCCCGCTTCTTCAGAAGATGTGAAAAATGCCGTTCCCCGGTATCCTATCTGGTACATATAGATGATGATGGCGACCGAGAGAACGTTGTCAAGCTGCGCGCTGATGAGGTCGTCTTTGATCTCCAGCTTGTCCATAAAAGCGATCGGTGTTCCGGGAAAAAGATGGTCGAACCCTTCGACTTTGAAGATGATGTTGTTTCGTCTTGTACAAAGATATGCTTCCTTGATGACGCCAAGACCCAGATAGCTTCCCGACCACGGCTGATACGCCTGGACCTTTTCATCCACGAAACGGCTCGTAAAGTTGTTTAGCATTTGCTCAGAGTTTGAGTTTCCCGTCAGATCGGCTCTGTTTTTTGCTATGAATGCCGCATACTGAAACTCGTTGTGTCCGGTGCAGATAAGCCCGTTTCTATCCGAATGAGCAGAGAGGTATCCGCTTGAGGGGTCATCTCCTTTTGCGACCAAAACGCCGTCATAGTATTCGACGGTAACGCCTATCTCTTCGAGCTCGCGCTTGACGAACATAAAAAACGGGTGCTCGGCCCCTACGACGCTCGGTATGCGTATCAATTGTTTTAAAATATCGTAGAACTGTTCCATGGCTACTCTATCGTGTCCTCTTCGTTTAATTCTATGAACTCGCTTTGTTCAAACGCGTCTTCGTTGAAATACTCTATCTTGTCTTCGGCCGCCTCAAGGTTTCTGAACTTTGCGATGTGAAATACCGCATCTCCTTCCTGAACCAGCGGGATTTCCGATTTTCCGATGATAACGCCGTCAAAGACGGCTTTTATCTCAAAATTTCCGTCTTCTAAAGGATTGTCGATATATGCGATTGTCTCCTCTTTTTTTACCGTATCTCCAAGTGCCTTGATAGTTCTTAGTATCCCGCTTTCTCCGGCACGGATCCATTGACTGGTTTTGCTTATGATGGGGATCTTCATACTTTTTTTCATCCCTTTTTTTGGCAGCATTCCGTTTTCTCTCAGTACGTTTACAAGTCCTTTTACGCCTATTCTGATACTTGTTTCATCAAATCGGAGTGCTTCTCCCGCTTCATACAGCAGTATCGGCACGCCGTTTTCCTGAGCGGCTGCTCTGAGTGATCCGTCCCTGAGCTCTGAGTGCAGAATCACGGGTGCCTGAAATGCTTTTGCAAGCTTGAATGTATACTCGTTGTCCAGATTCGTCCTGATCTGAGGAAGGTTCGATTTATGGATGGACGCCGTGTGCAGGTCTATTCCCAGATCGCATTTTTTTACTATCTCTTGGAAAAATATCTTTGCTACCCTGCTTGTCAAAGAGCCTTTGGAACTTCCCGGAAAACTTCTGTTAAGGTCTCTTCTGTCGGGCAGATATCGCGAGAGCGTCATTATCCCGTAAACGTTTACGATAGGAACGAGAATAACGGTTCCTTTGAGCTTTTGCAGGATCTCGAGCTTTTTAAATCTTCTTATGATCTCTATGCCGTTAAGTTCGTCGCCGTGCACCGCGGCGCTGATAAAAACGACCGGTCCCTCTTTTTTACCCCGTATAACCCTTATGGGCAGGTTTGTAGGCGTGTTGTAGAGTTTGGGCAGTTCAAGATTGATAACGACATTGGAATTTTTTGGGATCTCCTGAGATCCTATGATAAATTTCACACCGGACATCTATGCTCCTATGCTGTCCTTTTTCAGCTTTTTCTTTTTGGAAACGGTGTCGCTTTTAGGAGTCACGTTCTTTGCTATATAATCCATTATCTTACTCGCGATATCTATATTCGTAGATTTTTCTATTCCCTCAAGACCAGGAGATGAATTCACCTCCATGACAAGCGGACCGCGGGATGAAGGGATCATATCCACTCCGCATACGCCAAGACCCATCGATTTGGCCGCCGCAAGCGCGACAGCCTTCTCTTTGCGCGAGAGCTTATGTGCACTCGCGCTTCCGCCCTGATGCAGGTTCGATCTGAAGTCTCCTTCGGCTCCCTGTCGTTTCATAGCACCTACGACTTCGCCGCCGACGATGAAGGCTCTGATATCTGCTCCGCCCGCTTCTTCTATGTATTCTTGAACCAGCAGGTTTACTTCCATACCGTAAAATGCGTCAAGGACGGATTTTGCCGCTTTTTCACTGTCTACCAGAACTACGCCGACTCCCTGCGTACCTTCGAGTATTTTAAGGATAAGCGGTGCGCCTCCGCTGAGTGCTATAACGTCTTTGGCGCTTGATTTGTTCGATGCAAAGACGGTACGGGGCATATCCACGCCGTTTTTAGAGAGGATCTGAAGACTTCTTAGTTTGTCTCTGCTTCTTTTGATCGCAAGACTTCCCGTGACGCTGAAACACTCCATCATCTCAAAGTGTCTTACCATAGCCGTACCGTAAAACGTCCTGCTCGCACCGATACGCGGAATGATGGCATCGGGAACGGGAAGCTCTTCTCCCAGATAGTTGATTCTGAGATGCCCCTTCATGATCTCGATACTGCACTTCAGGTAGTCGATGACTCTTACTTCCCACCCTCTTTGCTGTGCAGCTTCCACAAGTCTTTTTGTAGAGTAAAGTTTTTTGTTTCTCGATAATATATAGACTCTCATGTTTTTCCTTTTTATGCTTGTTGTGTCAGGTACTCTTTGGAGACGTCGACTAAAAATTTGTTCGTCAAAAATTTTCTGCCTATGAGCATCGGATATTTCATATCTGCACGGTTTGTCAGAGATATTACGGTCTTGTATCTTTTGCCGAAGAATTTGACCGAGACCTTTATGGATGCTCTTTCTTGTATGATGCCGTTAGAGCTTTTTACTTTTTTTATTTTATGAACTGGCATCTTCATTTTTTTGCCATGATAGGAGGGATGAACTTCGTCCAAGAGCGTGAAATGCACGAAGTTGTCTTCATCGATAAAAATGTCGTCGCAATGCAGAGCGTTTGAATCCGCGCCCGTATCGACCTTTGCGTCCAGATCATAGAGTTGTAGATCGATGATCGAGATCAGCTCTTTTCTTCCCACTATCTTTTTATCGGTCATGACGGTGCCTGCGCTTTGGATTCGTTTTTCATCAGCCATATAAATACATCGGCTACCGCCTGATATAACTGCACGGGTATCTCGTGATCCAGCTCCAGATTTATCAAAGAGGAGGCAAGCTCCGGATTTGAAAAAATGGGAACGTTATACTCTTTTGCTTTTTGGATTATTTTTTGTGCGAGTTCGCCTTTTCCCGAAGCTACTACTTTTGGGGCCGTATCTTTTTTGTCGTATTTGAGTGCTACGGCTTTATCGCTGTTCATCTTAGTAGAGCGAACTTATCTTGTCGAAGTCGTCCCAGGAAGGAGAGGACGCTTGATGTTTGAGTATATGCGCGACGTAGCGTGCGAACATATCCGTTTCTATGTTTACGTGTGAGCCGGTTTTGTAGGTTGCAAACAGGGTTTCTTTCATCGTATGGGGTATGATCGTAAGTCTGAAGGAGTCTTTGAACACTTCGTTTATCGTAAGACTTACTCCGTCGATCGTGATGGAACCTTTTGGAACGACGTAAGAGATAAATTTTTTGTCGATATCTATAAAGACGTCATAGCTGTTGCCGTTGTTTTTGATGGATTTTATCGTTCCTACGGTGTCGACATGGCCCTGTACGATATGCCCTTCAAATTTGTCGCCCATGCTCATGGCAGGCTCTATATGGACTCTGCTTTTGTAGTTTTCCATCGCCAGTATCTTTTGGCTTTCGGGGGAAAGCTCTACGCTAAAACCGTCGCTGTTCACCTTTGTGACAGTGAGACAGGCACCGTTTATAGCGATAGAGTCGCCGATACCGGCTTTATATTTTGCGCGGAGCGTAAGAGTGCTTCCCGAGAGGCTTTTGACTTCTGCCATTTCGCGTATGAGTCCTGTAAACAAATGTTTCCTTTGCCGTGTCTGGTTTAAAAGACTATCTTTCCGTCTTCTTGAAGGGATTTGATGATCTCTTTTGCTTTTGGATGCCCTTTGTATGCCGCTTTTCTGCACAGGTCAAGTGCTTTGTCGTGGTCCTCTTCGCATCCGATACCCTGATCATAAAGAAGTCCGAGGTTGTAAAGACCCTCTTTAAGCTCCCCTTCTGCCGCGCGTGAAAAACAGATGAAAGCTCTTCTGTCGTCTTTCATCACCCCATGGCCGTCTTTGTACAAGACGCCTAGATTGTTAAAGGCTTCCAGATGTCCGCGTTTTGCCGCTTCTTCATACCAAAACGCTGCTTCGCTGAAGTTGCCGACGCAGCCGACCCCTTTTTCGAGCATGACCGCCGCTTCATACATCGCAGGCGGAACTTCCCTGACGGCTGCTTCTAAGAAAAGCTGATGCGCTTTGTATTGGTCAAAGGGTACGCCGTGAAGACCGTTCGCATAAAAAAGTGCGAGGTTGTACAGGGCATAAGGCTGTTTGTTTTCTGCTGCCTGCGTATAAAGTTCTACGGCTTTTTGCAGATCCTGTTCGCACCCTTGTGCATTTTGGTACATGAAAGCCAGCGAAGTCTGCGCTTCCGCGTCCCCTTCTTGGCTTAGTTTCGTATACATATCAAACGCAGTCTTGAAATCTTGTTTGTTATAAGCTTCATGTGCCTGTTTTAGCATGGTTTGTCTTTTTATTGAATTTTTCTAATTGTATTTGATATATCGTTAGCTTACGATAAATGAAAAAAGCTAAATACGATCATAAAGTTAACGCCTGAGTTTGTTTATACGGCGTTTGTTCTTCATCTTCACGATAGTGTCTACCAGCTCCTCTTTTTTTGCTAAAAGCTCATGACGTACAAGATGCTCTCCGCCGCCGTCAACCTCTTCGTCATACTCAACTACTTCAGGAACCCAATCTTTGAACAGATCTTCTTTTTTATCTTTGTTATTACTCATAAAATGTATTTTATACAGAGTATCATAAAAACTTAATAAATTCGACTAATTAGATGATAAAGAGCTTCTGTTAACATTGCTGTTTTATAATCTTGAAATATTATCTTGTCAAAGGAGATATCGTGAAAAAATATATCTGTACCACCTGTGATTATATTTACGACCCAGAGATCGGTGATGAAGAGGGAGGCATCCCTCCCGGAACCGTTTTTGAAGATCTGCCGGATGACTGGGTCTGTCCGGACTGCGGTGATTCGAAGGAAGTTTTCGAGCCTTTGGAGGATTAATAACTTTTTTGTTACATACAAGGTTGTTGCCATCTCTTTTATGCCCAAATAGTTATGCAACAACCTACTTTAAAAGTAGGATGTTATAATTTTGGCTATAACATTAGAAAAAGTATCGATTTAATATGATTCAAAGTGCCAACAAAGTCAATAAAAAAGTTTCACTGATATTTATAATTTTCGCTATTGCTCTCATCTTTTCATTCATCTCTCTTGAAAATCTTTTTTTGGGCAATCAGGCAAATAAGATATCGCTTGAAAATGCGGTAAAAAAAACAAAAGAGAGAGAACTTTTCTTTAAAAATTTTCTCGATCATGCTTCAAATACGCTTCATACCGTCAGAAAATCCAGAGCCTTTAACGAGTTTCTTACACAACAAAACGGAGAAGCTATCGAAGATATGAAGGATATGTTCAAGATAATAGCAAAAGACGATCTCTCCTTGATGCAGTTGAGGTATATAGACAAAGAGGGATATGAAAGGATAAGAATCGATCGAGAAAAGGAAAACAGCGAACCGTTTTTTATTCATCAAGCAGATCTGCAAAACAAATCTAACAGGTACTACTTCTTCGACTCAAAAAACAAACCTCTGGAAAAAGTATGGTTTTCCGCGCTTGATCTCAACATCGAACATAAAAAAGTCGAGATCCCTTACAAACCGACCTTAAGAGCCGTCCTTCCCATCGAAAAAAACGGACATTTTGACGGTATACTCATCATCAACTATTTTATGAAGGGTTTTTTGCAGAGATTTTTGAATGCGCCTTTATACGATATGATCCTGATAAATGACCAAGGATACCCGTTGTCTCATTATGACAATTCAAAAAGCTGGGGGTTTTATCGGCATCCCAAGTACAATATAAAAAGCGATTTTGCGAACTCCGCAGACAAAATACTCTCCGGCAGCATAACGATACATGAGAACTTTATCTCAAAAAGATTGGATCTGCCGATCAAAGACGGCCTGATACTGATAATGCAGTTAAAACACAAATATCAGCAGGATACGAGCGAGCAAAGATCGACTTTGTATCTGTTTATCGTGTTGATAGTATTTTTCCTCGCGGCTATTACAAGCGTCTTTTTGTCTTCAAGTGTCGGAAAACTCTACAATGAACTCAATAAAAAGCTGGAAAAATCCCAACTAAAATTTTTTACTCTTTTTAAAGAGTCTTTAGATGCGATCGTTTTGATCGATCCGGCTACGCAGAAATTTATAGAGTTCAATCAAAAGACTTTGGATATGTACGGGTACACGAAAGAGGAGTTTAAAAACATAACCGTCAGGGATCTGGAAGTAAACGATACGGACGATGAGATCAAAAAACGACAAGAGCGCATCTTTGAAAAAGGGTGGAACACGTTTGTAACAAAGCACAGAACAAAGAACGGGCTTGAAAAAGATGTAAACGTAAATGCGGTAACCATAATGCTTGACGGCATGACGTATCTCTATGGAACGTTTCATGATATAACAAAAGAGAAAAAATATGAACGCAGTCTCAAAAAGCTTTTAAATCAGCAAGAAGCACTGATGCAGATAAAAACCACGGGTTTCGTGCATTTGAAAAACAGACGTTTTTTATGGACCAACGAAATATTTGACGAGATGTTCGGATATGCTAAGGGAGAGCTGCAGGGTAAAGATGCGCGCATAATATATGCTGATGAGCAGACGTACTTAGAGTACGGAAAAGAGGCGTATGAAACTTTGGCTGAAGCCGGTGTCTACACGGGAGAGATAGAGTGTGTCAAAAAAGACTCTACGCCTATAGTGCTTCGTGTCAGCCTCACCGCGCTTAAACATTCGGATAGCGAAGCTTTGGGTGTTTTCATAGATATCACGAAAGAAAAAGAGCAGCAAAAGCTCATCAATAGTCAAAAAGATGAACTCGAAGCTATTTTTAGTGTTTCAAAAGACGGCATAGCGATCTTGGATTTGCAGACCAATTTTCTCGACTGCAACAAAGCCTACCTGGAGATGACCGGCTTTACAAAAGAGGAGCTTTTAAGCAAGTCATGTCTGGAGCTGACTGCACCGGAGGATTACGAGCATGCACTAGAAGCGGTAGAGATCGTAAAAAAAGAGGGGTATCTAAAATCTTTTAACAAAACCTGCATAGTCAAAAACGGCAAAAAGCTTTTTGTGAATATGTCAATATCTATGATGCCCGACAATAAAAGGCTGCTCGTAACCACAAAAGATATAACGGAGATGAAAAAATATGAAAAAGAGCTTGAATTTATAGCTCATTACGACTCCTTGACCGGTCTGCCGAACCGTATTTTAAAATCCGACAGGCTCAATCAAGCGATGCTTCATGTACAGAGAAACGGAGGCTATCTTGCGGTCGTATATCTTGATCTGGACGGATTTAAAGAGATCAACGACACTTACGGACATGAGATCGGGGACAAGGTCCTCATCGAGGTGTCAAAACGTATGAAGTTCGCACTGCGCAACGAAGATACCCTCTCAAGGCTCGGCGGAGATGAGTTTGTGGCGATCATCGCCGATATGAACGACAGATCGGTTGCATCGCCCGTGCTTGAGCGTCTTTTAAATGCCGCGAACGAACCTATACTCATCGGTAAGTTAGACCTGCAGGTATCTGCAAGTATAGGAGTTACTTTTTATCCGCAAGACAGCGAACTTGACGGCGATCAGCTTATCCGCCAGGCCGATCAGGCGATGTACGTGGCAAAACAGGCGGGTAAGAACAGATACTACATCTTTAACTCATAAAAAGAGTATGACTATTTTATGTATGAGCAGCAGTAATCCGTAATGGTTTTTACTTTGATATCGAACGAGCTGTTTGCAGGTACGTTAAACTCGCACGGTGCGCTCATATCTACGAATGCGTCGCTACCCGGTAGTTTTACAGAGAACTCTCCCTGTAAAATTTCCATTATCTCTGCATCACCCGTGCCGAAAGTGTACTCACCTACTTGCATGATCCCAAGAGTTTTTTTCTCTCCGTTTGAAAATTCAACGGTACGGCTTGTGACTTTTCCGTCAAAATAGATATTTGCTTCTTTAACGACATCGACGTTTGTAAACTTTGACATATGTAACCTTTTTTTTGCGCAATTATATCTTATTCTCTATGCAAAGATAAAAGGGTATAATTCCATTATTATTTTACATTACGGAAAACAGATGAATTATGACGTAATCGTGGTCGGCGCGGGACATGCAGGTGTAGAAGCTTCCCTTGCCGCTGCAAGAATGGGGCATAAAACCCTTTTACTTACTATGCTTGCCGAACAAGTGGGAGCAACAAGCTGTAACCCCGCCGTGGGCGGTCTTGCAAAAGGTCACTTGGTGCGCGAGCTTGACGCTCTTGGCGGCGAGATGGGACTCATTACCGATGAAGCGGGCATACAGTTTCGCATACTCAACCAGACAAAAGGACCAGCAGTTCGCGGAACCCGCGCGCAGATAGATATGGACAAGTACCGTATCATCGCCAGAAACAAGATCCTCCACACACCGAATATGGAGCTTAAACAAGAGACTGTAGAAGCACTCATCTTTGATGGCGACACGGTCGTTGGTGTAAGAACGGAGCTTTTCCACGAATACATGGCAAAACGCGTAATCCTTACGACGGGAACATTCTTAAAAGGTGTTATCCACATCGGCGAATACCAAAAGAGTGCAGGGCGTTTTGGAGAGTTTAGTGCAGAAAACCTCTCGGAGTCTTTAAAAAGTAGAGACGTACGTGTGGGACGTTTAAAAACGGGAACATGTGCGCGCATCGACAGCTCAAGCATCGACTTTAGCGTAATGGAAGAACAACCCGGCGATGACGTACCGACACCGTTTAGTTTTAGAACGGACCGTGAAGAGTTTGCACGCACAAAAAAACAGCTGCCGTGCTACATCGCCTACACAAACCCTGAAACTCACGCCATCATCGAGGGTAACTTTCATAGAGCTCCTCTTTTTACGGGGCAGATCGAGGGAGTAGGGCCGCGTTACTGCCCGAGCATCGAAGACAAGATAAACCGTTTTCGCGACAAAGACCAGCACCATCTTTTCATCGAACCGCAGACCTTTGACAACACAGAGTGCTACATAAACGGTATGAGCACATCTTTACCTGTTGACGTACAAGAGGAGATGATCCACTCCGTTAAGGGGATGGAAAATGCGCGCATCGTGCGTTACGGTTATGCCATTGAGTACGACTACGTAGACCCGACAGAACTCAAACACTCTCTTGAAACTAAAAAGATAAAAAACCTTTTCCTGGCAGGGCAGATAAACGGTACGACAGGTTACGAAGAAGCTGCAGCACAAGGGCTAATGGCGGGCATCAACGCTTCTCTTTCACTCCAAGGAAAAGAGCCGCTAGTCCTTCGCCGTGATGAAGCGTACATAGGCGTGCTCATAGACGACCTTGTAACAAAAGGAACAAAAGAGCCGTATAGAATGTTTACATCCCGTGCCGAATACCGTCTGCTTCTTCGTGAAGAGTCAGCAGACGTTCGCTTAAGCGGTTACGGTCACGAACTTGGACTTCTCCCGCAAGATGCATATGAAAAGATGCTTGCAAAAAAAGAGCAGATAGCCCAGGGTGTACAACTTTTAAAAGAGACAAAGTTCACACCGAACAAAGAGTTCATAGCACTGCTTGAAAGCATGGGCGAGGACAAAATAACAGACACCATCTACGCAGAGCAGCTTGCAGCGCGTAAAACATTTACGGTAGAAAAAATGGTTGCCATAGTGCCTGAGCTGGAAAAATTCTCAGACTACATCAAAGAGGAGATCTTAGTAGAGGCAAAATACTCCCGCTATGTAGAAAAACAAAGCCAAGAGATCGAGAAGATGAAAAAATATCTCACCATCGAGATCCCTGAGGGTTTTGACTTCAAAAAAGTAAGCGGACTTTCAAAAGAGATCGTGGAGAAACTAGAAAAGTTCAACCCGCCAACGCTACAGGCCGCTTCGCAAATAAGCGGAGTAACCCCCGCAGCTTTAGAAATACTGCATATCTATATAAAAATATCGAAACGATAACAAATAGTTTTTATTGCAAAATAAAAACTATTTCATGTAACTTATCATTAGAACGGTTTAGCGCATAAAAATGATTATGTAAGTGATACTCTTTACAGCTCTTGTTGTTTTTTTCAAAAATTTTTCGTAATTCTGTTGCAGAAGGGATACCTAAATTTCGATATGAAAAAACAATGACTTTATCATGATACTTTTTGATAAGTTTATCTATTTGTGTATGTATTGTATGCTTATTTTCAAATTCATCTGAGTTATTTATCAAAACTTCTTTATTTTTTTTATTAGGATTAATAAAATCAAGGAAACTATCATAATGGGCTAAAGCTTCCAAAAAATGATAACGTTCATGATATCTTAAATGATAACCTCTTTCGCTTATATATGGAGGATCAATATAAATAAGATCAGCTGTTTCTTGACATTTTAAAGCTTGGTAATTTAATGCTTTATTCTTTAAACCATTTGATATAATATATTGATTTATATCTTTACAAAAAACTTTAAAGGTATTGACAAGATCTTTTTCCCAAGTAGTTTTATTCCCAAATTTCCTTTTAACATCCCGAGTTCTTAAAGAAAGATTTTTACGGTGAAAGCTATTAAAAGGTCTTTTAATAATTGCTGTTTGAGATAATGCATAAAATGCCATGGCTCTTTTATAAGGGCTTTTTAAATGAGAAATATTTTGCACGATTATATCAATAAGTTCATTTTCATGATCTAAAAAATAGATATCTTTATAATGTTCCTTTACATAATATTTGTAATCAATACCGTGTTGTTTTGTTATTAAAAAGTTAACATCTTTTTGTGTTAACTTAGTAGTGTTGTTTTGAAGTAAAGCTTTGCCGAATAAGTAATTAAACTTAAAAATATCATTATAAATAACTTGTTTACCTTCAAGTTTTGCTTTATATGCAAAAGTACCAGTTCCACCAAAGAGGTCAAGTACAGAATCAAATTGAATTTTCTCTTGTTCTATTAAGTTCCATATATCTAAAATGATTTTTCTTTTTGAACCATAATATCTTGTGACTGGTAATTTTTTCAATCTCTGTCTCACTTGAATAAAATTTGAGTGATCAAGAGCTTGCTTTTAAGCTTTCTTCAATTTTACTTTTCAAATTATCATAATAAATATCAGCTATACAATAAAGTTCTTTGTCTTTTTGCCCTGAAATGGGTACTTTAAAACTATACGCTTTGTCATGCTCTTGTAAGGCATTCCCATTTATAGGGTATTTTTCAATAAAAAAGTTAAATTTATCTTTGCAAGTTTCATCACTATTAAAGCCAATAATTATATACTCATCAAGTAAAGTTTTAGTTGAATCAGATTCATATTTTGAAGAAATTTTGTGTAAATCATTAAATTTTTTAAGTTGTCTTTCTATGTAATATCCTGTTAGTTTGGTTTTTGCTTCTACTACAAAAATCTTATTGTCATCTGTGAGTAGTATAAAGTCAAATTCTTTTTCATTAAGTTTCACACTGTAAAGTATATCTGTAATTTTTGATGAACCTTTCATTTCTTTAAAAAGCTCATCTAATAAATCTTCAAAAAAGTGTTGTTGATAATAAAAACTATATTTAGGTTCTAATGTCATAACCTCACAAACTTCATCTCTACTGTCTTTATTGTTACTATAATTGCATGTTACACCATTTTTATTAATCCAACTACTTAAGCCTCTTTGAGATTGATCTTCATGATTTCTACTCTTATTATCATTATAAATTCCAAAAAAAGCTTTATTTTTATCTTTATCAAAATAAGGTACAATAAATTGAAAATGTTTTAAACTAGCCAGTGAATGGTCATCTTTTGGTATATTTTTTTTGATTAAATATGATTTTTCAAAAAAATCTTCTTCTTTTTCTGTATTTTTTATATAAAAGTTATTTTCTAAACTTGCTAATATTTTTGCAGTATTATTCCCATCTTTTCTAAAATATTTTAAAAAGGCTTCCTTTATAGTCTTTCGTTTTAAATTACCAATATGTCTTTCATCAGCTGTTGTATGGTCAAGATTTATTTTTATATATTGAAAATCATAATGAGCTTGTTTTTCTTGCTTGATATACGATCTAAATTTTTCATACTTAAATGGAAATATAAAATCTCCTATTATTATATAGTCTAAATCACATTTATTAAGGTAGTCCAACCTGATTTCTTCTATTCTTTCAAAATTCACATAGCACTTTTTAATATGCACATAGTTTTCAAAATATTTTATATTAATACTATTGACATTTTCAAAGTCCAACTCTTTATTAATATCTTCAAGTTGAATACCTACAAAATCTACATAACTTATTTTATGGAAGTTGATTTCATCAACAATTTTCTGGGTATCTGCAAACTTCTGAATAATTGTTTCTAAATCTTTATTATCGAGATCTAATTTCGCATATGAACTTTCAAATAATTCACTTAGTATTTTATGATTTATCTTCCTAATAATTTTTTTGTCCAAATCATTTTTCATGTTACTCATCACAAATACTTTTTTATCTGGAATAATCACTTCACACTTACTAGTAGTGTGCAATATACTTTCAATTTTTTCAAATAAGCTTTCTTTTAAAATAAGTTTTATTTTATTATCTAGTTTTTCTAATAATAATTCTTCATCAGAGACATTTAGAAATGTCTTGAGTTTCTTTTTTATTCTTCCTTTAGGTAGGCAGGGCATTAAATTAATAGCTGTCATTAACAAATGGTTAAATTCATGTATTTTTTCTTCTAAATCATCTTTAATAATAATTTCATAGCAAGCATATTGTTCATTAGATTTAAACATTATAATACTCCGTCAAAGAACTTCATTAAGGCTTTTAGAACTTCGTCTTCTTGCTCAAAGTAATCGGAATCTAAATAGAGTTCTAATAATGTAAATAGCTGTTTAGGATTATATCTTACTAAGTCAATTTTATCAGTTGTTTGATCATCATCGCCAAAGTTTTCCTCTATTGAGAAGTCCATTTGATTTGGTATTAATAAAGTGATTTCTTTGCCATTTTGAATCGATTTTTTACAATTTATAATTTGATTTTCTAATGATGTGTTTTTAAAGAAGAAGTATATGTCTTTATTTGAAGTGAGTAATCTTCTATTCTGTTTATTTACTTCTATATTATCGTATGTAGATGTGATAAAAGTTGTTAATGGAGTGAAAATATTTACATATATACTTTTAAATAAATCCTCAAGTTCTAATTGAGATTCTTTTTCTTTAACATACTCTTTTAATGCAAATTGATCAATAATATTTTCTATTGATTCATAATCTTCATTATTCTGTAAAATTTCCATAATCTCTTGTAGTAATGCTCTATTAGTTTCTTCTATTAATCCTGATTGACGAGCACTTTTAACTCTAGATACAACTTTGGCAGATGTCGTATTTACAGAAATATTATTGTTTTCAAGCAAAGAAATAATTTTATTTACTAGCTCTTCTATGTCATCTTCATTTATTGGACTAATCTCTATTCTGTCTTTATCTATCCTAGATCTAAATGCTGGATTTTCATCTAAGATCTCTCTTGCTTGTTGATCTCCAGCTGTCATAGCAGTTAGTAATAAATGGCCATTTACCTTATTTGATATATCAATTAATTCTCTATAAGAGGTCAAAAAATTTCTTAACCTAGTTTTGGATTTATCATATAATTTTTCAATTTCGTCAATTGCAAAAATAAATAATTTATTATTTTCATAAAGTAAATTTAAAAATAGGGCGAGTATTTGAGTCATTGCATGTTCAGTGAAAGGTTTTATTTTATAATTATGGAAATAAGATTTGTAATATAAGTGTCCTGTACCCATTTGAACTAATTCATCTAGTTTTTTGTCATTATTTTTATTTTGAAACAATTGTTTAATGTATTGTGGAATATCTTCAAAATCTTCATATAATTCATCAACTTCATTTTCATCAAAATTTTGAATAGCTTCTATAAGTTGTTCATAATGTCTATTATTTAATACATCTAAAAGCATTGAAGAGATATTCACTAGATCTATATCTGCTGTTATATATTCGAAATGAATATCAAAATTCTTGATATTAGAGTTATTTTTAAAATATAGTTTTAAATATTTTAAAAGGTTTGTTTTTCCATTCCCATAATTACTAGTCAAAATCAATCTATCAAAATTTTGTTCATCAAGTTTTTCTAATCTTTTTGTTACTGCATTTTTTAAATGAGTTTGGCCTACAATGAAGTAAGGAAGTTCGGGTACCAACCCAGCATTATAAGCTTTTACAAGTCTTTTTAAGTTTGATTTACTAAGAACTAAATCTTCCCATAAATTTTCTAATTGTATCATTTTAAATCCTCTAAAATTTTAATATTTAATATAGGCTTTCGTCTAATAAAAAACCTTTTTCTAGAATCAGCTCCACCAATTACGTTATTTAATTTTACTCTTTGCCAGTTTTCTTTATCTAATACTAGATGATTCAAAAAATCTTGCATTTTATTATATGAAAACTTTGCTTCTTGTGCGATGTCGTATAAGTTTATAAAAGCGTAATTTTTTCTATCCTGTTCTTTAACTAATTGTTTATATGTTTTATTGATAGTTTTTAAACTTTCTAAATATTTTTCTAAAGGTGTTACTTTTGTTTTAATATATTGTTTAGCTTGTAATGCGACTTGATTATAATAGTTTTTACTTTCTTCTGTATCAAGTAATTTTAATTTAAATGAAGGTTTTATATTACCATTTGAACCTATACAGTCTATGTCTTTTAGCCACTGATTTCTAACAACAATGTAGTTGTTCCAACTAATTGCAGTATATACAAACTTTTTATGTGACAATGCTTCTGATATAAACTTTATAGAGTTTTCATACTTGGCTTTATCACCATAACCACTAACTATTTTTGGATGTTTTATTAATATGGTTCGCCAAAATATCAAAGGCAATATGAATAGTAAATCTTTTTCAATTATTCGATTAAAGAAGAAGGATTTTTGTTTTGAACTTAAATTAGTAAAATCTTTTTTAGATGGGTAGGAAGCCAACTCCAAACCTAAATCTGTTAAACTGTCTTTATAAATTAAATCAAATATTGCGGATAATTTTATATAATATCCTACAGTTTTAAATAGTGAGAAAATTTTTTTTTCTTCATCTGTTTTATCTTTTTTTGCAAGGTTGAAAGTAGTTAAAAAACTAATTTTTTCTTTTTTTGTTTTGTTCTGAAATAAATTATTGATAACCCCTAAAGATTCCTTACTTGTTATCCCAAATGTGTCTTTTGTTAAATTGTTTTCATATGAATGATTAAGTTCATTTAAAATATATAGAAAGAACTCTGCTCTAAATGTTTGTTTATCATACTTTTCATTTTTCATAAACTTACATAAGTGAACACAAGATTTTAATCTTGTATTAGCAGGCCTATGAAGACTTTCTATAAATTGTATCATTCTCTTTATCCCAGTAGTTAACTTGCCAATATTTTAATATTTTCTTTAGTAGTAAATTATTAAATGAAATAATAATTATGATTTAATTTTAATTAAAGTTTCATTATTGAGTTTACGATATTGCAAGAATTTCCCTCAAAACTACCATACTATCTCTTTTTTACCCTCTTTTTTTAGTATCTCATTTGTTTTACTAAAGTGTTTACAGCCGAAAAATCCTCGGTATGCCGAAAGGGGGCTTGGGTGCGGGGCGGTGAGGATGAAATGTTTGTTCTTGTCGATGAGGTTTGACTTGGCTATGGCAGGTGAGCCCCAGAGCAAAAAGATGATTCCCTCAAAATTATCGGAGATATGTTTTATGACGGTGTCGGTGAAGATCTCCCATCCTAAACCAAAGTGCGATTTTGGTTTACCTGCTTCGACCGTTAAAGTAGTGTTTAAAAGCAAAACTCCCTGCGTTGCCCACGGGGTAAGGTCGCCGTCAATTGCCTGAGGCTGTTTGCCTGTGTCGGCAGCTATCTCTTTAAGTATGTTTTGCATCGAGGGCGGGTTTTGAATGTTTGCGGGTGTGGAGAAGCAAAGCCCCTGCGCCTGTCCCGCTCCGTGGTACGGGTCTTGCCCGAGGATGACTACTTTGAGCTCTTCATATTTTGTTTTGCTAAATGCGTTGAAAATTTTTTCTTTTGGCGGGTAGACGGTCGTCGTTTCATATTTTTCATCGATGATAGCTTTGAGCTTTTTGAAATACTCTTTGTGACGCTCATTTTCAATAAGTGTTTTCCAATCCATGCGGTATTGTATCACAAACACCTCACAAAGAAATAGTATAATGTTTGCAGAAATAAAAACTACAGGAAAAACTCATGAACGGATATATGATGAGTGGATGGGGGTTTATGATGGGATTTGGCTGGCTGATTTTTATTTTGGCGATCGTGGGTGTGGTTTATTTTATGAACAACAGCTCTAAAAATGATGAGCCTTCCGCTAAGGATATCTTGGATAAAAGATATGCGAACGGAGAAATAGACGAAGAAGAATATAAAAGAAAAAAAGAGAATTTACGTTAAAAAAGGGAATATATGAAAATCTTTTTAAGTCTGATGCTGTTTGCCGCATTTGCTTTTGGCGGACATATCCAGTGGCAGAGCAGTTATGATAGTGCATTGGCAAAAGCAAAAGAGCAAAACAAAGACATACTGCTCTTGCTGCTAAAAAAAGACTCTCCAAGATGCAAGACGGTTTTTGTCGACATTTTCAATAAAAAAAGGGTTCAAGACGAGATAAACGAAAAGTATGTGGCTGCTATCGCTTTTTATGAAGATGAGAACAGTTATCCCATCGAGATGTTTTATACGCAGCAGTTTCCTGCACTTTTTTTCGTATCGGGAAAAGACGAGACATTTTTGACACCTTCGTTATCAGGACATTTTACAAAAAAAGAACTCTTGGAGAAACTCAAAAGAGAGTAGAAATCCAATGTAAAGCCTACAGTAGTTATAATCACCCCATTATTATAGTAAAGAAGTGAGTAACAGGTGAGAAAATTTTATTATGTAGATACTGGGCACAGGGTAGGGCTTGACAGATTTAGGCGCGCAGCTGCGATCTTAAACGCTTTGGACGATGACGAGATGACTCTTCTTTGTTCGGATTTCCGCATAGCGCATGAAGCCAGACACTTCGGTATAAAAAACAGTGTCGGCATAGATATGGTAAGAAACATCGTAAACATAGCGCATAAAGGAGACAAGATCATCTTTGACAGCGCAGAAGCAAATCCCTTGATGCTTGAAGATATGCGCTCCTATTTTTCGACTTTTATCCGAGTGAGCGACGATCCCGATGACAAACGTATGAACAACGAGTTTTTAATATCGCCGTATTATGAAGATGATCGTACATGTACATCCGTTGTCGTAGATGACAAATATTTCGGCGAGTTTGAAAAAAACATCGAGTTGGGATTTTTTTTCGGTGATGATGATTATGAAAAAGATATAGAAAAGAACCTTAAGTTTTTTGACGGATTGAATGTCGCTTTTTTGAGTGGATTTTATTATTTTTTGGATTATGAAGAGATGTTAACGGGCAGATTTGACAGCACTTTTGAGTTTGAAGAATACGACACGTTTATTACGTCGACAAAAATATTGGTTACTTCATCTCCTCAAGCCGTTTTGGAAAGTCTTGCAAGCGGCGGAAAGCCCGTCTACATGCAGAGAAAAGACTATAACAAAGATTTTGTAAAACTGTTCGAAACACTAAAAATACCAATAATTAACGATTTTAATAGAGCCGAATTTGATACCGTTTTGTCCATGGTTTCATCACAAAAATATAATAAATTACAACAAAATTGTAACAAAGTTGTAAATTATCTTAAAGATAAGTTGTATTTATAGATTTTTAAGAGTTGTTGATATAACATAAAGCCTACGATTCTACAAAGTAATGAGGAAAATACTATGAAAAATGGAAGAAGAGGGTTTATGGGTAAAGCTTTCGGCGCCGTTACGGGTGTCGGAGCTGTTGCTTCCCTTTATGCTATGAAAAAAACTTGGGATCCACTTCCAAGCGTACGTTCTGCAGGTTTCACGACTCTTGATATGTCTGTATATAAAGAGAATGAACTTGTAGTTGAAAAGTGGAGGGGGAAACCTATCTTTGTCTTGAAACAATCGGCAGAGATGGTAGCAAAACAAAATGAAGCTGATAAAGCTCGTAACATCGTTATCAACGGAAGCCACTACGTGGTTTGTATAGGTCTTTGTACTCACCTTGGATGTATTCCAGGATATGATAACAAAAAAGAAAGCTTCTTATGTGCATGTCATGGGGGTATGTACGATGCAACTGGTATGGTAACAAAAGCTCCACCTCCGCGTGGTCTTGATATTCCTCCTTTTAAAATCGACGGTAACAAGTTGGTTTTAGGTGAAGAGGGACCGGAATACAAAAAAATGGTAGAAAACGGCACTACGCTGAGAGTTTAAGGAGAAAAATAGATGGCACATTTTACAAAAGCTACAAGTGTTCACGATTGGGTAAATCAGCGTCTTGGCATTGATACCGTTCGTCGTGTTATGGCAACTGAGTATTGGATTCCAAAAAATATTAACTTTTTATGGGCAATGGGTATGGTATTGGCTATTACTTTTGCTCTATTATTGGTTTCGGGAATCTTTTTATTGATGTATTATCAACCAAACATCCATACGGCATTTGACAGTGTTAACTACACTATTATGCGTGAGGTTGAGTTTGGATGGTTATGGAGACATATTCACGGTGTAGCTGCATCGGTAGTATTCTTGGTTATATATATCCACATGTTTACGGGTATCTATTACGGTTCGTATAAAAAAGGGCGTGAGATGATCTGGATCTCAGGTATGCTTTTATTTGTAACATTCTCTGCTGAAGCTTTCAGTGGCTATATGCTTCCATGGGGACAAATGAGCTACTGGGCAGGTATGGTTATTACAAATATCTTCAGCCTTGGTGGATTGCACGCAAACGGTTTAGTTGAATGGATCCGCGGTGACTACGTTCCTGCGCAAGCATTCCTTGATCGTTTCTTTATGCTGCATGTACTTCTTCTTCCTTTGGCGATCATCGGACTTATCGGTTTACACTTCGGAACACTTCGTATTCCTCACGTAAACAACCAAGACGGTGAAGAGATCGATTTCGAAGCTGAAGCTAAAAAATATAAAAGCGGAAATAAAGCAGGTTCTAAAGTTATTGCGTTTGCTAACGACTTTATGAGTAAAGATATGTTTGTTGTTTCAATATTCCTGATCTTTTTCTTCTACCTTGTGTTCTATCATTATGATTTTGCGATGGATCCGGTCAACTTCGACCCTGCTGACGGTCTTAAAACACCGACTCACATCTATCCTGAGTGGTATTTCCTATGGTCTTATGAGATCCTTCGTCCGTTCTCTACAAATGTCGGTCTAATGGCATTCGGTTTTGCGCAAGTTATCTTCTTCTTGCTTCCGTTCCTAGACAAAAGTCCGAATGCTGTTCCTGCAAACCGCCGCGGATTATTCGCTGTTTGGTTCTGGGCTATGCTTATAGACATGATTGTATTGACGGCAATGGGTAAAGTACCTCCGATCGAACCGTACGGTACAGTAGGATTCTTTGCCGCGTTGACGTTTATCGGTTTATGGATAGTCCTTCCGATTATCACTAAACTAGAGAAAAAAGCGTAAGGAGAAAGAGAAAAATGAAAGAATTATTTATATTAGCAATAGTTACAGTCTTTACGCTTGTTACATATTACCTGGTCGAACCTTTTGCACACTCAAAGATGCATAAGCATGTAGAGAGCGAAAAATTCGTATACGCGGATCTGCCTGCACTTACAAAAACAGGTGATGCGGCACGTGGTAAAGATTTAGTTATGGGTGCCGGCGCATGTACTGGTTGTCACTCTATTAAAGTTGCAAGCGTTCCTGCTCCTATGGATCCTGTAGCGACTGCACAAACTTACGGTGTTGATACACCTGACTTAAGTAATGCGGGTGTCATTTACGATCCTAAATTCTTGGCAGCACTTATTAAAAATCCTGCTCACGCTTTAATGCTGGAGCATAAATACAATGAGTCTACAGGAAAAGTTCACCCGATGGCACAGTTTTACGGTGCAGGCGGAGATATAGACCAAGAAGTAGCCGATATGGTAGCTTATCTACAGTCTATCGCAGTGAAAAAAGAGGAGCTTACTCCTAAAATGGCATTTGAAACGGCTTGTGGACGTTGTCATGCTATGAAGTATGAAAAATGGACACAAATCGGTGAAAAACCTAAGTTCAAACATAAAAAAGATGAGTTGGCTTTCGATATCCAAGTTCTTACTTATCAAGATGCTCTAACAAAATATATGGGTAAACTTCCTCCGGATCTATCTATGTATATCCGTTCACGCGGTGAGCACTACCTAAGTACGTTTGTCGAAGATCCGCAAAACTTGCTTGAAGGTACGGCGATGCCTCGTGTCGGTGTTACTGCAGAAGCAGCTGAAAAAGTTATCGAACATTTAGCTGACAGTGGTGATACAAAACGCGTAGAGCGTGCAGAAGTCGGTAAAAATGTTATGTTCTTCTTAATCATTTTTGCTATCTTTGCATATCTATGGAAACGTTCAGTGTGGAGAGACCTACACTAATTCGTCAGCTAAAGGGATAACCCCTTTAGCTGCACACTTCTCGATTTTCTTTCCTGTTACATTTTCTATATTCATTATTAAAAACAATCCTATTTCATAAAACATCAACTATTTACAAACATCATATTGATATAATCTTTTACTTATAAAGACAAAGGACCTATTTGTTAAAAGACAGTTATGAGAGAGTAGTGGATTATATCCGGGTATCGGTAACGGAGAGATGCAATTTCAGATGTCAATACTGTATGCCGGAGAAACCTTTTTCCTGGGTTCCAAAAGAGAGCCTGCTTTCATTTGAAGAGCTGTTCGAGTTTTTAAAGATAGCGATCGATGAGGGCGTAAAGAAGATTCGCATAACCGGAGGCGAACCTCTGCTTAGAGAAGACCTGGACAAGTTCATCAAGATGATATACGACTACAAGAGCGATATAGATCTGGCGATGACAACCAACGGGTATCTTTTAAAAGGCGTCGCACAAAGACTTAAAGACGCAGGATTAAAACGCCTCAACGTCTCTATCGATTCTTTAAAACCCGAAGTGGCACAGCGCATAGCAGGAAAAGATGTACTTGCAAACGTACTTGCCGGAGTCGAGGAGGCTTTAAAGGTCGGACTGAAGGTAAAAGTCAATATGGTGCCTATGAAAGGCGTAAACGCTCAGGAGATAGTAGACGTGCTGCAATACTGTAAAGAGCGCGGTATGAGCATACGCTTTATAGAGTATATGCAAAACTCCCATGCTTCAGCAGATATCAAAGGGATGAAAAGCCCCGAGCTTCTTTCACTGCTAAAAGAACATTACGACTTTACGGACGAAGGGTTCGACGGACACTCTCCTTCGCATTACTTCAAGATGCAAGACGGATACAGATTCGGTATCATAGAACCTTATGAGGACGATTTTTGCAAGAAGTGCAACCGTATCCGCCTGACCGCCGAAGGGCAGCTCATACCGTGTCTGTACTTCGATGAGGCAATGAGCATAAAAGAGGCTATTCAGCGCAAAGATATAAAAGGTGCTGCTCTTGTCTTAAAAGAGGTGGTACGTACAAAACCGGAAAAGAACCGCTGGAGCGAATCGGACGATGAAGTCTCCACCCGTGCTTTTTATGAGACCGGCGGCTGATGCTGTATCTGGTAGAACATTTTTACTCCATACAGGGCGAAGGACGCTACACGGGAGTACCGTCGCTTTTTTTTAGATTCGGCGGCTGCAATATGCGCTGTGAAGGATTCGGCTGCGTACAGACTTCGCATGAGGGAGTGGAAGTGCTGGGATGCGATACCGTTTATGCGGTCAATAAAGAGTATTTCTCTTCAAAATGGATACCCATAACCAAGACAGAGCAGCTTTTACACATAATGGATATGTATGAGCTTCCGGATAATGTGGATGTCGTTCTAACAGGCGGAGAACCGCTTTTAAACTATAACGATGAGATCTTTTTGGAGTTTATAAAATACTTGAGAGAAAACGGTTTTCGCGTGACTTTCGAGACGAATGCGACGATAAACATCGATTTTGAAAAGTATCCGGTTTACAAGGAGTGTGTTTATGCTTTGTCAGTAAAGCTTTCGAACTCTCATGAGAGCTTTTCAAAGCGTGTAAAACCCGATGCGATCTTCTCCTACGCGCAAAACGCAAAAGAGGCATTTTTCAAGTTTTCCATAGATGAAGCATCCATAGACCTCGGGCTTGACGACGAGATCGACGAGATCATCTCATATGCGCCGTTTTTGCAGGTCTACTGTATGCCTCTTGGCGGCAGCAAAAAAGAGATAGAGAAAAACTCGGAGCCCCTTATAGAGTTTTGCAAGACAAAAGGCTATACTTATTCGGATAGATTGCATATCCGCATATGGGACCAAAATCATGGAGTGTAGAACCTATCTCAAAAATCTTAGCAGGGGTAAACAGAGATGATTTTTGGTTCAATCAAGGCAGTTTTTTGAAGCCCTAGCTAACGTTAAGGTAAAAAAAACTAACGCAGAGTGAGACAAAAACCACTCTGCCTGAAAGGTAGCACATAAAAAGATGATCGCAAGGCAAAATTTTGAAGACTTAGTAAACTAAGTCAAAGAATTTTAACGAAGCAAGTGCTCTTTTTATGTGCTATTTACCTATACTAAGATTTTGGAGAAAGGTTCTAAATATGATAATAAGAAAACTTTTTAAATTTGAAAATGCGCATATCGTCAGAGGATGCAGCTCTATCAGATGCAGAAGTTCCATTCATGGACATTCTTACAAGGTCGAAGTTCTGTTTGAGTCGAATTTTTTGGATAACGGACAGATGGTTTATGATTTTGGTTTGATGAAGCAGAACATGAAGTCTCTTGTAGAGAGCTTCGATCATGCCATCACTTTGTGGAGCGGTGATTCCAAAGAGTATCTGGCAGATATGAAAAAACATTCCGCAAGATGGATAGAGCTTCCCGTATCGCCTTCGGCCGAGCAGTTCAGCCGCGTCATATTTGTCATGGTGGATGCTCTTTTGGCGCTTACCCGCAAAGTGAACGGTGAAAAAGAGGTAAAACTTTACAGTATCATCGTACATGAGACCGATACCGGATATGCACAGTGTTTTGAAGATGATGCCTATTCAAACAGCATGGGCGACATAGATCTCAATGACATCATATTCAGCGATGCAGTAAAAGAAGGGTTTGCCGATCCCGATCTTTTTGAAAAGATAAAAAGCAAAAAAACTCTGACAAATCCAAAAAGCGTTTAGCGGGTAACCAGGTCTTTGATCTGGTTGCTTGTGAACTGAAATCTCGTGGGGATGAATTTTACGCTTGATCCCGATTGCAATTCGCTTATGCTCTCATCGACCATGATAAATCCGTTTGCGGTCGACATCGGCGAGACCATCCCCGGCGCGAACTTTTCGTTCGGGGTAAAATCCGAACCGTCGAAATATCCCGGCAGCAGAGTTCTTTTCCCCGGTTTTAATTTGTAATCATCTTTCATCTTCGTTTCGATCGCATTGATATATTTTGCTTCGTTTCCGCTCATCGCCAAAATGGCGGCTTTTGCAAAAAGTTCGAAATTAAGAGTAGCTGCAAGCGGATTTCCCGGAAGATTGAGTATGAATGTATCGCCGATCCGTCCAAAAGTAGTCGGTTTCCCCGGTTTTATGTTCACTTTTTCAAAAATGGTCTCAAAACCAAAATAGGAAAATGCCTCTTTTGTAAAATCCGCGTCTCCGACACTTACGCCTCCCGAAGTTATGATAAGATCGAAGTCAAGTGCCGCTTGTATCATTTCGCGTATGTTCTCCAGAGAGTCTTTTGCGGTTCCGATAAACTGTGCATCACATCCGAGTTCCATGGCGCGCGCTAGAAATGTAGGCGTGTTTGTATTGTAGAGCTGATGCTCTTCAAGTTTTTGCCAGTGCATCTTCAGCTCGCTTCCAGAAGCAAAAAGCGCGATACGCGGCTTGTCGTAGACATTGACATGCGAGATACCCTGAGATGCCAGAAGCGTTATATGGTGTGCGTTTAGATATGTCGATTTTGAGATGATCTTGTCATCTATCTCTATATCTTCTCCCGCGAGCCTTATATGTGCGCCATGCTTTATATTTTTGCTAAACGTCACGCAGCTGCCCTCGACTGTGACATCCTCTATAGGGACGATAGCTTCGCAGCCGGCAGGGATCTTTGCGCCCGTCATTATTTTGTAGACCGTATCGCCGTTTATGATAAACTCATCCTTATCTCCTGCAAAGATCGTATGCAATACTTCCACTGTTTTGCCTTGTATATCGCAATTCACGGCATATCCGTCCATTGCGGAGTTGTCGTAAGGAGGGAGATTATGCGTAGCTATGATGTCTTCTGCTATCACATGGTTAAGTGCGGATTCAAGCGGTAAGATCTTGGTAGTTTTAGGTATGACGTTGTCATAGATAAGTTTCAATGCTTCTTCAACTGATACGGCCATTTTGTAAACATCCTCTGTTTTTAAACATATTATAGTAAAATTCGCTTATGAATTACATGTATAATCTAAGTATAATTTTTCATAACTATAGCGTGATCTCGCTTTTAGTTTTGATCGGGCTTAATTTTGTGTTGCTTTTTAAAGCCGAAGAACTTCTTCCATATAGAAAGAAGATGGCATATATGACGCCGCTTATTGCCATTGTATTGGCTTCGATACTTTTCACCGGGACCATTATGATGGCGTCTAAACATCTGCATTTCACTTTGGCCAATATCGCTATGATAATCATCGGGACCACGTTTATCGTTTTGGAAGTCAAAAGGGTAAAACCTCTGAAGTATTTGAAAAATGTTCCCCATGCCATACCCGCGTACAGGGATTATGCGAAAAAAATAATCTCTGCGGAGCTTATCATCGTCATGATCATAGCCGTTTGGATGTGGATTTGATATACGTAGTCGATGATGACGCAGGACGTGAAAGCCTCAGCATAAAAGGCGAACTTTATAAGTACCTTGTAAAGGTAAGACGCCATAAAGAAGGCGACAGACTGATGTTTCGTTCCGGCGGCGATCTTGCAGTTGCGCATACCTATGTCATTGAATCGATAGACCCAAGAGCTTTGCATGCAAGACTTCTGGGATCGGCTGAAGAAAAGGTCGAAGCATCAAAGATCCTACATGTAGGCTGGTGCGTCATCGATACCAAATCCGTCGAGAAAGTATTGCCGATGCTAAACGAACTCGGCGTAAAAAAGATAAGCTTTATCTACTGTGACCGCTCTCAAAAAAACTTCAAACCCGACTTCAGCCGTTTCAAGCGTATCTTGGAAAGTTCCTCTTCACAATGCGGAAGAACGGATGTTATGGAGTTCGAGACACTCAAAAACATCGGCGAGTTTATCACAAAATATCCCGACAGCGCCGTTTTTGATTTTTGCGATACCGTCTTGAGCGGTGACGAAAAGTTCAAGACTATACTTATCGGAAGCGAAGGCGGTTTTTCCAAAGATGAAAAAGAGATACTTTCTAAACAAAAAGTCTACAGGCTCGACACTCCGATGGTTCTGCGTTCCGAAACGGCAGTTGTTGCCGTCGCGTCTAAGATGTTATTGTAAATAAATCTATTTTTAGGTATAATCCGATTTCAAAAATCCGCCCCCATACGGATTTAAAAAATATATAGATATACGCACGCAAACGTGTATCACAAGGAAAATTGATGAAAAAAGATATCCACCCGGTACTAGTAGATTGTACGGTAACATGTTCATGCGGCAACACGTTCGTGACAAAAAGCCAAAAAAGCGAAATGATTATAGATATCTGTAACGAATGTCACCCGTTCTTTACAGGTTCAGAGCGTATGGTCGATACTGCCGGACGTATTGATAAATTCAAAAAACGTTACAATATGAACTAATCAGGAGTCACTTTTTTGCTGACTCTTGTTCCAACTCCGATTGGAAACATCGGCGATATGACCCTAAGAGCCATGGAGGCTCTTGGGTCTGCCGATACCCTTCTTTGCGAAGACACCCGCGTTACAAAAAAATTACTCCAGATACTCAAAGAACGCTATAATCTTACTTGTAAAGAGAAGCAGGATTTTATTTCGCTTCATTCGCACAATGAACACCGTTTTGTTCAAAACCTCTCACCCGATTTTTTTGAAAAAAACGTTGTTTATGCAAGCGATGCAGGGATGCCCGGTATCAGCGATCCCGGCGCCATGTTGGTTCGCTACTGCATAGAAAATGAGATAGAATACGATGTGCTTCCCGGTGCGAATGCGGTTCTTACCTCTTATGCTGCCAGCGGTTTCAACGAGACTTCGTTTTTATTTTTCGGTTTTTTGCCGCATAAAGGTGCAGACCGCGACAAAGCTTTGCAAAAAGCGCTTTATAACGGCTATACGACCATCTTGTACGAATCTCCGCACAGACTGGAAAAACTTTTGAACGAACTTGCTAAAGAGGTGCCCCAACGAGAGATATTTTTGGCAAAAGAGCTGACGAAAAAGTTTCAAAGATATATGAGAGGGACGGCCGGCGATATGCTTAAAAAACTTGAAGGCAACTTCAAAGGCGAATGGGTTGTTATCGTCGAGGCGGGCGAAGCGGTAAGCTCAAATATAAGCCAAAATGATATACTGGCACTCGATATTCCGATCAAAACGGCATCAAAACTTATCGCCAAGATAACGGGTGAAAATCCAAAGAGCTGTTACAACAGGCTGCTCGAACTACAGAAATCCTCCTCAAACATTGACTAAAAAAATATAATTATTCCGATTTTTTAAGAATTTTTGGCTAAAATGTACGCCATGTTAATTTATGGGAAACAGCCGGTATATTATATACTGCAAAATCATCCTCACCTTGTAAGCAAACTGTACCTTGCAAAGGATATAGATAAGAAAGATTACTCAAAACTGATGAAGTCCGGTTTTGAGGTCAAACGCATTCCGTCCGATGCCGCTGACAAGATGTGCAAAAGCTCGAACCATCAAGGCTTTTTAGCCGAGATAGAGGATTTTGAGTATACGCCTTTGAAATCTTTTTTAGATAAAGATTTTGTAGTCGTTTTGGCATCGATCACCGATGTCGGAAATATCGGTGCAATTGTAAGAAGCGCCTATGCTTTTGGCGTTGAGGGTGTTATTGCCACGGGGATTAAACAGCTGAGTATGGAACCTGTCATGAGAAGCTCTACGGGGGCTTTATCGGATATGCCGTTTGCTCTTGTCTCAAATATCTATGATGTCATAAACGATCTGAAGACATCAGGATTTACGATCTACGGCGCCGTCATGGACGGAGAAGACATACGTGATGTGAAGCCTTCTAAAAAACGTGCGATCATACTCGGGAGCGAATCTGCGGGAATACCTCCCAAAGCGGAAAGCCGTCTCGATAAAAAGATCTCCATAAAAATGGAGAATGGATTTGATTCTTTAAATGTTAGTGTTGCGGGAGCTATTTTGATGGATAGGATGCGTGTATGAATGAAGATTTTGAAAAGTTAAAGGCAATAGGTGCACAGAAGATATATGAAAAGACTCATATAGCTCGTAAAAATGTGGAGTATATTCTCACGAAATCATTTGACAAGATTCCAAAGATCCAGTTTCGCGGGTTTATCTCTATCTTGGAACGCGAATATCATCTGGACCTGAGCGAACTTTTGGATGAATATGAACAGCAGCATACCTCTGATGAACAAGATCCGCTTGAACCTACGATAGATAAAAAAGAGAAGAGCAAACCCGATAAAAAACTGATTATTTTGATTCTGATAGCTATGCTTGCGGTCGGATATTTTCTGATATCGAACATATTAAACGATAACACGGAAGATCTGGAGCTGAACAACTCTCAGATAGAATCCGCAAAAGTACATCTGGACCTAAACACCACGGAAAAAAACGTTACGGTCGTACCGGCGGACACCAGTGTGATCCATGATCAAAACGTGACCGATAAAAACGATACGAAAGAGAGTCTTGCGGCGACAAGACTTGAGATACTGACTAAAAGATCGCTGTGGGTCGGTTATATAGATATGAGCGATTTTAAAAAGAAACAGATCATTATTCAGAACAATCTCGAACTGGACCCTTCAAAAAACTATCTGCTGGTCTTTGGTCACGGGATGCTAAAGATAGATCTGGGTATAGAGCTTAAAGAGTATCATGATGCGAATAAAAAATATTTCAAATTTGAAGACGGCGAGCTGACGGAACTTACAAAAAAAGAGTTTAAAAAATTGAACAAAGGGAATACTTGGTAAAGTTTGTTTTTGTAACTTTATTGGCGTGTTTCTCTCTTTTTGCTGCAAATCAGGATAACAACCAAACGCTTTCTATTGACACCAAGATAGAATCGATACTTGGCAGCAAGACCTATAACGCCAACAAAGATTTCATAAATATTATCTTTGAGCCGAAAAGTGCCTACTACAACGACAACAGACTCGATATCGTAAAGGTCGTCCAAACGCTAAAAGACAACGGACTGTTAAACCTTTTTTTTAATAAACCCCAAACCATAACGATGAACTTTTCGACAGACGGTTCACCGATATTTTTTGTAAAGCTTTTAGAAGATACGCTCCGTTCGATCGGCTACTACAGGTATATAACGAAAGAATCGCATATGAACCCTTCGGAGTTCGTATGGAGCATAGAACTCACGAGCGAATATGCGATCGACCCTACGATATTCAGAAAAGAGCTGAACAAGCGCGGATGCGATATTGTCGATATCTCAACGCAAAATCCGGCTTCATGGAGTTATCAGATCGATATGAAAAATGCGCATCTCAATGTCCTTAAGCTTACATCCACGGATATCATAAATCTGGAACGTTCCATTTATGAAAAATGGCTTGACGTTTCGGCGATAAAAAAGATAGTGATAAGTTCGAACTACGGTAACAGCTGGTATCCTTACATCTCGTTTTACGACAGATCCCTGCGTATCCTCAAGGTTAACAAAACGGACAGTAAAACGACGAGACTGAGCGTAGATATCCCCGCAGATACCGTATATATCAAAATAAGCGATCTCTACACACTCAAAAATATAAAAAACGGCCTCAATATAGAAGCGATAGGTTCTAGATAAATACGTGAATATTTATGTTAAAATTCCACAATTTATTTAGGCAGGTAGACCGATGTTTGATGAAATAAAATTTGATAGAATGGAAAGACTTCCGAAGTATGTTTTTGCGGAGGTCAATGAACTTAAAATGAAAGAGCGCCGCGCAGGCGCGGACGTCATCGATTTCAGTATGGGAAATCCGGACGGCGATACTCCTTTGCACATTAGAGAAAAACTTATCGAATCTGCCAAAAAAACAAAGACGCATGGGTATTCGACGTCAAAAGGCATCCCTAAACTTCTTCAAGCGATAGCCGACTGGTATAAACGCCGTTACGGCGTCGATCTTGATCCTCAAACAGAGTGTGTCGCTACGATGGGAAGCAAAGAGGGGTACGCTCATCTGGCGTATGCTATTACGAATCCCGGCGATGTCGCCGTCGTTCCGGATCCGACCTATCCGATCCACTCCTACGCTTTTATATTGGCGGGAGGAAACGTCGTTAAGTTCGGTCTTTCGTTCGATGAGGATTATAAGATCGATGAGGACAAGTTTTTCGAAGATCTCGAACGTGTCTTTAAAGAGAACTCTCCGAGACCGAAATATGTGCTTGTAAATTTCCCGCACAATCCGACGACTGCGACGGTCACGCAGGATTTTTACGTAAGACTGGTCAATATGGCAAAAAAAGAGAGATTTTATGTGATCTCAGATATCGCTTACGGAGATATCACGTTTGACGGTTACGTTACCCCGTCTATTATGAGCGTTCCGGGCGCAAAAGATGTAGCCGTCGAATCGTTTACGCTCTCTAAAAGCTATAATATGGCAGGATGGCGTGTAGGTTTCTTTGTAGGGAACAAAAAACTCATAGGAGCGCTTCAAAAAATAAAATCATGGCTTGACTACGGTATGTTTACGCCTATACAAGTTGCCGCAACTATCGCTTTAAACGGCGATCAGCAGTGTGTTAAAGAGATCACCGATAAATACGATCATCGTCAAAATGTCCTGCTTGATGCGTTTAATAAAGCGGGATGGCCGATGAGAAGAAATCAGGCGAGTATGTTTGTATGGGCAAAGATTCCGGAGTGTGCTATAGATCTGGGATCTTTGGAGTTTTCGAAAAAACTGCTTCGCGAAGCGCACGTGGCAGTTGCTCCGGGGATCGGATTTGGTGAATACGGCGAGGGATATGTCCGTATTGCGCTGATCGAAAATGATAAGCGTATCCGTCAGGCCGCAAAAAATATCAAGGTGTTTTTAAAACAGTTTGAAGAATCTAAGGATAAATAGTGATTACAGTAGGGATTATTGGTGTCGGAACAGTAGGAACGTCAGTAGTAAATATCTTAAAAGACAATCAAGAGATCATCTCGGCGCGTGCGGGTGACGAGATAAAAGTAAAAAGCGGGGTGGTCAGGAATCTTGCCAAGCACAGAGGTCTTGATATCATTTTGACAGACAATGCCCGTGATGTATTGGAAGATCCGGAGATAGATATCGTCGTCGAATTGATGGGCGGCGTTGACGATGCATTTGTAGTGGTAAAGCGCGCTTTAGAAAACGGTAAGGCAGTGGTCACTGCAAACAAAGCACTTTTAGCGTACCATCGTTACGAACTCCAGGATATGGCGGGTGATCTTCCGTTTGAATATGAAGCGAGTGTCGCAGGAGGTATCCCTATCATTAACGCTCTTCGCGACGGTCTTTCTGCGAACCATATCAAATCAATCATGGGCATAATGAACGGCACTTGTAACTATATGCTGACCAAGATGATAAATGAAGGCGTGGCTTTTGACGTTATTCTTAAAGAAGCCCAGGAACTGGGATATGCCGAAGCAGATCCTACTTTTGATATCGGTGGATTCGATGCGGCTCATAAACTTCTCATTCTTGCCAGTATCGCATACGGTATCGATGCAAAACCCGAAGATATCCTTATCGAAGGGATTCAGGAGATCACGCAAGACGATATCGCATTTGCAAAAGAGTTCGGCTACAGTGTGAAACTGCTTGGTATCGCAAAGCGTGTCAATAACGAAGTCGAACTCCGTGTGCATGCGGCGCTGATAGACAACACCGAAATGATCGCCAAGATAGACGGCGTCATGAACGGCATCAGCGTCGTAGGCGATAAAGTCGGAGAAACGCTTTACTACGGACCGGGTGCGGGCGGAGACGCAACTGCAAGCGCGGTCATAGCAAATATCATAGATATCGCCAGAAGCGGAAAAAGCAAGCCGATGCTCGGGTTTGACAAACCGCTGGAAAGAGGGTTGAAGCTAAAGCCTGCCGGCGATATCGAATCCAAATACTATCTTCGCATCAATGTCTCTGACAAAGCGGGAGTTTTGGCAAAACTGACAAATATCTTTGCAAACAACGAGATATCTATCGAAACGATTTTACAGCGCCCATCGCGTGAGGGAAGCGCGAATCTTCTTATCTCGACACACATGGCCGTCGAAAAAGATATACAAAACATGATCAAGAGCATAGAGGTTCTTGATTTTGTGAACTCAAAACCGGTTATGATCCGTATCGTATAAGTGAAGATACTCATAACAGGCGCAAGCAGCGGCATCGGTGCTGCGCTGGCGCACCGCTACGCAAAAGATGGCAACCACCTTATCCTGCTCTCCAGAGATAAAAACAGACTTCAAGACCTTCAACGCTCCCTGTCATGCAAAACCGATATCATAGATATAGATATATGTGATTTCGAGCTTTTGCAAAAAAGGATAAAAGAGATAGATTCGATCGATATGGTCATACTCAATGCCGGGATCTCTATAGGACACTCCCTTGAAATCACCCCGTTTGATGATTTTAAAAAACTCTACGATACGAATCTTCTTTCTTATCATGCCCTCCTTGAACCGCTTCTGCCGAAATTTAAAGAGAAAAAGAGCGGTACTATCGTGTTTATCTCCTCTCTTGCCTCGCTTATCACGATGCCCAGCTCCGTGGCTTACAGCTCTTCAAAAAGAGCCCTCAACGCGTATGCAGAGGGGATAAGATATAAATATAAGCCGCATGGGATCAATGTCGTCAATATCCTGCCCGGATTTATAGATACGCCGCTTACGCAAAAGAATGATTTTTCTATGCCGTTTTTGATGAGTTTGGAAGAGGGAAGCAAAAGGATAGAAAAAGCGATAGAAAAGAGAAAAAGGATCTACGCTTTTCCTCTTAGATTTTATTTAATCATAAAAACTCTCGGTCTGCTTCCACAGTTTTTAAGAGAAAGAATTGTAAACTCCCTATATAAATAATACAGGATCGTTCGTAATGGAAAATGTTGAAACTATAGACAGTGTGTGTACATACTGCGGGGTCGGATGTGATATAGCAGCGAATGTAAAAGATAACAAGATACAAAAGATTTTTGCTCATCCCGACGGTGTTGTTTCACAAGGAAAACTGTGCATCAAAGGAAAGTACGGCTTTGATTTCATAGAAGCGCAGGACAGGCTGCAGACTCCACGTATCCGTAAATCTTTTCTAGAAAAGAACCCGTATATAAAAGAGAGCATCGTTTCGACTCTGATCGATCTTGACGATATATGGTATGAGACCACGCTTGAGAGCGCGACTACCGCGGCGGCAATGAAACTTCAGGATATCCAGACGAAATACGGTGAAAAAAGCGTCTGCTCCATCGGCGGAGCAAGGACGTCATGCGAAAGCTCATACTTTTTTCAAAAGTTTACGCGTCATACTCTGAACTCTCCGCATGTGGACAACTGTGCGAGAGTCTGCCACAGCCCGAGTCTAAAAGGGATGAGAACTACCATAGGCGAAGGTGCTGCGACAAACCCGTACAACGATATCTATAACTGTGAATTTATGATCGTCATCGGTTCGAATACGACCGAAGCTCATCCTATCATCGCAAACCGCATCGTCGATATGGCGCAAAAACATGACAACCTGGCGGTATTTGACGTCAGAGAGATCAAACTTCACAGATTCTCTAAATATAAAGCGATTATCCCGCATGAAGCAAATCTTTTAGTTTTGAACATGCTTGCTTATACGATCATCGACGAGGAACTTTATCATGAGAGTTTCATCGCCGACAGGACAAAAGGATTTGCCGAGTTTAAAGAGAAGATATTAAACGATCCGTATGCAAATCCGAAATACTTCGAAGAGATAGAGGGATATGAATATCTCTCAAAGATGATACCGAAGATAGCTCGCGAGTATGCGCTTAAAAAATCGATGATCTTCTGGGGGCTTGGAGTTACCGAACATCTGGACGGCTCATATGCGGTCATGGCCATAACGCATCTGGCGTTAATGACTGGAAATGTAGGCAAAGAGGGTGCCGGGCTTATGCCTTTAAGGGGGCAGAATAATGTTCAAGGAGCCTGCGACATGGGTATGCTTCCATATTATGCGCCCGACTATCAGGAACCAAAAGAGATCGGACTGATGACCCCTCAGCTGGTCGATGAGATGCTTCAAGACCGCATAAAAGCGGTGCTTAACGTGGGAGAGGATATCACGCATATCCATCCGAATCTCAATAAAATAGATAAAGCCTTTGAACGGCTGGAGCTTCTTTTTGTGCAGGAACTTTTTATGACCGATGTCGCTTCCCGTGCGGATATCGTCGTAGGGGTGAAGTCGGCGTACGAGAAGACCGGAGTCTACGTTAACGCGATGAGAAGACTGCACCTTTCACAGCCGCTTGTAAAATCGGATCTGCCTGACGACTGGGAAGTGCTGCAGATTCTTGACAACAAGATGGGCGGAAATGCAAACTATGCAAGTTCAAAAGATGTCTGGGACGAAGTAAGAGAGGTCGCTTACCACCGCTTCAGCGGCGCTTCTTACGTAAGGCTCGAGCGTCACAGAAAAAGAGGGCTTCAATGGCCGGTTCACACCGAAGACACGCCTATTTTACATCAGCTTGACTTTAGAACCGAAGACGGGCTGGGAGAGTTTCATTACCATCAGTATAAACTAAGAGGAATGATAGAAGAGATTGTCAATAAAGAACTCACGGGATACCATTTCACCACGGGACGCACGATTGCCCAATACAACAATGCCTCTCAGACTTCGCGCAGTGAAAAACTGAACAAACGCTATGATGAAGATATTCTGCTTGTGCATGAGGGAGACAGAGGTGATTTTACGACGGAAAAAGTCATACTGAGATCTGAATTTGGAGAGACTACCCCTTTAAGCGTGCAGTTTACGGAAAAAATACAGCCGAAGACGCTTTTTTGTACTTTCCATCATGCAAAATCGAAGATAAACTCTCTTTTTGGAGACAAAAGCGACGAGCTTATTTTAACGGCGGCTTTTAAATCCGTAAAAGTAGAGATACTTCCTGTGCAATGAGCAGAGCAAAAGGCGATGCTGCGGAGAGCAGGGCCTGTGAATATCTCTCTACTAACGGGTATACGATAGTGCAGAGGAATTTTTACAGCAGGTTCGGTGAGATAGATATCATAGCTTTTAAGGATGAAGTTCTGCATTTCGTAGAAGTGAAAAGCGGTGAAGAGTATGAATCCGCAGTACAAAACATCACGCCTCAGAAGATGAGTAGAGTTTTGAGAACGGCAGACGTTTATATAAAGAAAAATGCACTTGAGTGTGCTTATGTGTACGATGCAATCATCGTCACGCCCGCCTCGATCGATATGATCGAAAACATCACCTTTTAAAATAGTATCTTAAAGAGTAAATAAATCCGTCTTGATATCCGTAGTAGCCGAGTTTGTTCAGTGCGTAACGGTACTGCAGCCCCGCTTTTACTCTTTTTGTCATATGCCACCAAAGTTCAAAAGAGCCTTGAATGCCGTAAGATTCTCCGTCTCCTGTGCGTGAACCGTCGGCTGCAAGGTAGTGTTTTTTATCTCTTGCGAACTCTTGCTCATGCCATTGAAAGATGGTAAATTTTTCCTTGTGCATCGTAAAATCATAGTTTAATATCCAGCCGAACATATAGCCGTTAAAACCGCTGTAATAGGTGCTTTCCTGATAGTGCGGAGCCAAAAAAGGCTGAAAGAGCAGATCCTCTTTTACCATTTTATACGAGATACCGGCGATGAGGTTTGAGATATGGTAATCTTTTGAATAAAGGTTGAAATCCTGAGAATATATATACCAGTTACTGTGAAAAAGCCTGATATCCATTGCGGGTTTGAAAGCGTATCTTCTGTTGTCTTGAGGTGTATTGTCATATCCTCTTGAAGGGTTTTCTATGTCAAAATAGCCATAGACGTCTCCCCACTCAAATCCGGCTCCGCCTTCTAGCTCCAGATAGGCAAAATCTCTTTGCGGCGAGCTTTTTTCTGTGCTTTTCGTCCAATCAAGATAGTTAGCGCTGACGTTTAAAAAAGAGTAGTTTGTTTTCAAAAGAGAATCGTCGGCAAAAAGAGAGGAACAGGTCAAAAATACTACTAAAAAAGCAAAGATCATTTTTTTATATTTTTTCAAATTATGCATTACTAAAGCAGCCTTTGTTTTTTGGTTCGAGGATGATATCATATGATATCTTTAAAGTCGCAGAACGTTTGTAAAATATCTATTTTTCTATGAATGTACGCATCAACGAAAAGGGCAAAAAATTAAATTACGATATGTTTAAATAAGAAAGATATTATAAGATAGTTTAAAGATTTCATTTGTATAATACAGCAACTAGATAACATAAAAAAGGAACTAAAGATAATGGGTAGATATATAGAACTTACTTCAGCGAATTTTGAAGAGACAATTAACGAAGGTGTGGTATTAGTGGATTTTTGGGCTCCATGGTGTGGACCTTGTCGTATGATCGCGCCTGTTATTGAAGAGTTGGCAGAAGATTTCGACGGAAAAGCAAAAATTTGTAAAGTAAACACTGACGAAGAACAAGATATCGCAGTCAAGTTCGGTATTCGTTCCATTCCGACTATCCTTTTCTTTAAAAACGGTGAAATGGTAGAACAGATGGTCGGTGCTGCTTCAAAACAGGCTTTTGAAGATAAACTAAACTCTCTTTTATAATAGGGAGAGTTGATGGCTAAAGGAGGCAGAAGCCTTTTTAGCGTCACTACCGTTTTTGCTTCTTTCTTCGGTGCGGCTCTTATTGCGGGGGCTTTTGCGTACTTCAATTATAAGTTTTCAGAGTATAAGTTCATAGATTTCGGTGAGTGGGTCTTTTATGAAAAAAGCGATATTTTCAGACCGGCCGACGATAAATACATCGTAGTTTTGTACAGTTCAAAAGATAAAAACACGCAAGACGTAATCTCAAACGTCAATGCCCCGTACAAAGTAATAGCGATAGATTTTTATCAAAACAGCTTTGAAAATACGAAAAATACGATATTTCTGCGTTCGGGTACCAATACGAATCTAAAATTTATTCAGAGATTTAATATCTATCATTCTCCATCTATTTTCATTATAAAAAAAATCAAAGACACTCTTTATAAACAAGATAGTATGATACGAGAATTAGATACATTAGAACAGATCGATAAAAAAATAAAAGAGTTATAGATGGAAAATAATATTTTAGATTGTGCTATTATAGGCGGTGGTCCGGCAGGTCTTACAGCGGGACTTTATACGACGCGCGGCGGTCTTGCGAACGTAGTGATGTTTGAAAAAGGTATGCCCGGCGGTCAGATAACGCAAAGCAGCGAGATCGAGAATTATCCGGGCATAACGGGCGAGATCACGGGTATGGACCTGATGATACCGTGGCCCGAACAGTGTCAGAAGTTTGGATTAAAACATGAGATGGTCGAAGTAACGCGTGTTTCACGCAAAGAAAACGGCAATTTTATCATACACAGAGGCGACGGTAAATCACAAGAAGCTTACAGTGTCATCGTTTGTACGGGTTCGACTCCCCGCCGTGCCGGCTTTAAAAAAGAAGATGAATTCTTCGGAAGAGGCGTAAGTACCTGTGCGACATGCGACGGATTTTTCTATAAAGGCAAAGAAGTTGCGGTCATCGGCGGCGGAGACACTGCTTTGGAAGAGGCTCTTTACCTAGCAAAGATCTGTACAAAAGTCTACCTTATACATCGCAGAGATACGTTCCGCTCGGCGCCAAATACCGTTGAACGCGTAAAATCCACCGCAAATATAGAGCTTGTTTTAAACGCCGTTCCCGATGAAGTGTTCGGTGATGCAATGGGTGTAACTGGTATCAGAGTCGTAAACAATGAGGGACAAAGCAGAGATATCGCAGTGCCCGGCGTATTTACATTTGTCGGGAACAACGTGAACAATCAGGTGCTTTTGCAAGAAGACGGAACATTTTTATGTGAGCTCAACAGTTTTGGCGAAGTTATCGTGGATTTGAGTATGAGAACCTCGGTCGAAGGATTGTTCGCTGCGGGCGATATGAGAGTAGAAGCCCCAAAACAGGTCGTCAGTGCTGCGGGCGACGGTGCAGTGGCAGCGCTTAAAGCGATCTCATACGTAGATGAAAAATTAAGCCATCAAAAAGATTAAATAAAATAAGGAATAGATATTATGATTAAAGTTGGAGTCTTTGGCGCGAGCGGAAGAGTAGGCCGTTTACTATTGGAAGATCTGAAATTAGAGGAAAATATGTCGCTGTCTACGGTGTATGTAAGAGAGAGTCTTGATTTTTCTATCGATCCTTCGGTTTTAGTGACAAACGATCTGCACACTTTTTTGAGTGCTTGCGACATTGTAGTGGATTTTTCTTTGCCGGAGGCATGTCAATGGCTTTTAGAAGAGGCCGTCAAAGCTCCGAAACCTTTGGTCATCGGTACGACGGGGCTTGATCTGCACCAAATGAACCTTTTAAAAGATGCGAGTGAAGTCATGCCGATTCTTTATGCTACGAACATGTCGCTTGGTGTCGCTCTTTTAAATAAACTGGTCCATATTGCGTCTCAGACTTTAGAAGGGTTTGATATAGAGATAGTCGAACAGCACCATAGACATAAAAAAGACGCTCCGAGCGGTACGGCGCTTACGTTGGCGTATAGTGCGGCGGAAGCCAGAGACCTTGATCTGGATAAAGTCAGAGTAAGCGGCAGAAACGGTAATATCGGCGAGAGAACGAAAGATGAGATCGCCGTTATGGCGCTTCGCGGCGGCGATATCGTCGGACGTCATACCGTAGGTTTTTATAACGACGGTGAATTTATCGAACTAAATCATACGGCGACAAGTAGAAATACTTTTTCTAAAGGTGCGCTTCGCGCTGCAAGATGGCTTGTGGACAAGCCTGCGGGACTCTATAATATTGCAGATTGTCTGGAGCTTTGACGATATATTAAAAAAGAGCCGTTTTAGCTCTTTTTTAGTATAATTCCAAAATAAATTTATAAAAACCATTTCAAAACAAAATCTTATAGTTTTTATAAATATATTTAACATTTACAAGGATTCTATCTTGCTTGAAAATATGAATGAAAAGTGTGCGGTCGTCGGAATATTTGGTCATAAAGAGGCTTCTAAGCTGGCATACTTTTCACTGCATGCGCTGCAGCACCGCGGTCAGGAAGCCGCCGGAATATCTTCTGCCGACGGAAAAAAACTTCATACTATCAAAGACAGAGGATTGGTAACCACCGTCTTTGACGAGAAAAAACTTGAAACGCTCAAAGGCAAGAACGCGATAGGACATACGAGATATTCTACGGCTGGAGATGATTCCATTCTTGATGCCCAGCCTGTTTTTGCAAGATACGATCTCGGAGAGATGGCCATCGTTCACAACGGTAACTTGACCAATGCCAAAGAGGTTCGTGATGCGTTGATCGAAAAAGGGGCGATTTTTCAAACTTTTATGGATACGGAGAACCTTATTCATTTGATCGCAAAAAGTGAAAAAGAGCATCTTGTAGACCGTATAATCGACGGCGTAAAACGAATAGAGGGCGCATTTTCATTAGTTTTTTTAAGCCGCACGAAAATGTTTGCTATGCGCGACAGATTCGGTTTTCGTCCTTTAAGTCTTGGAAGAATAGCCAACGGCGGATATGTCGTAGCGAGCGAAACCTGCGCATTTGATCTTATCGGTGCCAAGTATATACGTGACGTAGAGCCCGGCGAGCTCCTCATATTTGAAGAAGATAAGGCACCCCAGAGTATACGGATATTCGAGCCTACTCCAAAACACTGTATCTTCGAATATGTGTATTTTGCCCGTCCCGATTCAAGTATATACGGACAAAGCGTCTATCAGATGCGAAAGAACATGGGTGTCGAGCTCTCCAAAATAAAACCCGTCGATGCGGATATGGTCATTCCTGTTCCCGACGGCGGTGTTCCTGCGGCTATCGGATATTCTCAAGGAAGCGGAATTCCGTATGAGATGGGAATCATGAGAAACCACTATATCGGACGTACTTTCATCGAACCTACGCAGGAGATGAGGGATCTCAAAGTGAAGATGAAGCTTTCACCTATGCAGGAGATCATAAAAGGCAAATCGATAATCGTGGTGGATGATTCGATTGTCCGCGGAACAACCTCAAGAAGAATAGTTAGGATGCTCAAAGATGCAGGGGCAAGAGAAGTTCATATGAGGATATCCTCTCCTCCTACGACCGATCCATGTTTTTACGGTGTGGATACTCCAGACAAAGATAAACTTATCGCCTCGAATATGTCCATAGACGAGATATGTGATTTCATAGAGGCCGATTCTTTGGCGTATCTTAGTGAAGAGGCCCTGCTCAAAAGTGTGAACGCCGACACTGAAGATCGATATTGTACGGCTTGTTTTACAGGTAAGTACATAGTATAGGTTATGGAAATAAAACAGATATATACTTTTGGGAAGTACTTAAAAGATAAATTTGGTGTAAAAGTTTATAAAACCGCAGTATCGATATCCGGTTTTACCTGTCCCAATATAGACGGAACGGTCGCAAAAGGCGGGTGTACTTTCTGCGAAAACGATTCTTTCAGCCCGAGTTTGGACAGTGCAAAACCATTAAAAGGTTTTTACCTGAATTTGAATTCGGACGAAAATCCTTTTCTTGAGAAACAGCTTCTTCAATTGGAGACGCAGTTCAATGCTCTTAGCTCCTATCAAAGAAAAGAATACGGCATAGATAAATATCTCGTCTATTTTCAATCGTTTACAAACACTTATGCCCCGTTTGAAACATTAAAAGCCCTATATGACAAAGCGCTTTCCTTTGAAGATGTCGTAGGACTCAGCATAGGTACAAGAAGTGACAGTATCACAGACGAAACACTTGAGTACTTGGGAAAGCTGGCTAAAGATAAAGAGATATGGATAGAGTTCGGTATACAATCGGTCTATGATGAAACGCTCAAACGCATTAACCGTGGTCATAGCAGTGCAAACGTCAAAGAGTGGATATTAAAAGCAAAAGCAGCCGGACTTAACGTCTGCGGACATCTGATCTTTGGATTGCCGGGCGAAGACAAAAAGATGATGCTTGAGACTGCAAAACAGGCGTATGAATGGGGAATAGACTCCGTAAAATACCATCCTCTTTATGTCGTGAAAAAGACCGCGCTCGCAAATGAGTATGCCAGAGGCGAGTTCACTCCTATCGGTGAAGAAGATTATCTTGAAGTCTTGAACGAAGCTATTAAGATGAAGCCTGAGCATGTAAGTGTGCAGAGGATCACCGCAGGGATGAATGACGATTCCCTGATCGCACCGGCTTGGTGCAGAGATAAGAACCAGCAGGTTAGAAATATAAACAGCTCTTTAAAAAGAATAGGATTTAAATATTAGTGGGCTGTAACGCTTGTGAATTGTGAGACGTTTTCAAAATAGGGAGGATAATCGAACATGACTCTAAAGCTTTTTGCTTTGTTGGGTTTAAGGTCCTTGGCGACTACGAATTTTTTCGTTACGGTCTGAGGTTTATACAAGATATTCATCCCTCCGCTGAAAAATTCGGCAAATCCGCTCGGGCTGTAGAAGCTTCCGGCTTTGACTTTTCCGCCTGCATGCGCTTTGTTTACGAGCTTCACTTCAAATGTCACTTTTCCGATGGTATGGTTGCCGACGTTTTTTACGATTCCAGTATACACGATCTTCTCAATAGAAAGGATTCTGTGATTGTGTACATTGCTTAAGTGTACTTTTTTTGTATATTTGTCAATCGCTACAAGGGTAAAACCGACTACAAGAACGACTATTAGCGAGATGGAAAATATCATAGGCGCAATGATCTTTTTTTCTTGCTGCCTGAAAGCCAGAAAAACTCCGAGAATAATTAGTATGATCCCGAGCAAAATGATAAGATAGTGCCAAATAGTTAGATATGTGCTCATCTGCAATCAGCTCCCATAGAGACGTTATAATCGTTTTTGTAGTCAAAAGGCTCGACTATTATCTTCACGGCTCTTGTTTCATTTTTTAGAATGTCTTTTTCAATAATCGACATTTTTTGAAATGGATTAAGCATGAACAATCTGTCTAGTATCGCATTATGGGAAACTTTATACAGCTTTACGGTGATTTTGCAGGTATGAAAATCTCTTTTTGATTCGTTTGTGAGGGTTCCCGTTACTACGACTGCGGGAGTAAACTGCAGCTCTTTGACATCGGTGATCTTACAACTGTGCTTATATAAAGTTTTATGGAGTTGTATATATCCTACGACGGGTCCGATAAAGATGGTTATCATGCTTAATAGAAGAATTATAATGGATAAAAGATGTTTTTTTCTCAGCAGGAGTGCTGTAAGAAGCAGAAGCAAAAAGACAATAAATATACCGCCAAACAGGGCATAATCGTAATTGGTCAGCCCATGAATGAATGCGAGCAGTTTCTCTTTCATGATTCTCTGGAGTTCTTTTCCGCTATTCCGCTTATATCGAATCTGCGTGCAAGCTCTTGTTTGATACGGTCGGGGGAGATATCTTTATATGCAAGAGCGACCAGCATATGGTATGTCAGGTCGGCTGCTTCATAGATCATCTCCGCTTCGTCATCGTCTTTAAACGCAAAGGTGAACTCACCTGATTCTTCGATCACTTTTTTTAGTATGGTGTTTTCGCCTTTACTGAAAAGTTTTGCTGTCCAGGATGTGGAAGGGTCGGCATTTTTTCTTTCTTGGATCGTATGATACAGAGTGTCTATGACTCCGTATACCGCGTCGGTATCTACTTCAACTTCCGTTTGTATCTCTCCGGATTTAAGTTCGGTAAAAAAGCAGGAACGTCTGCCCGTATGGCAAGCTACGCCCTCTTGAGTCACTTTTATAAGCAGAGTGTCGTTATCGCAGTCGATATGAAAAGAGCGGATCGTCTGGATATGTCCGCTGCTCTCACCCTTCTTCCAGATACGCTGTTTAGAGCGTGAGAAATAGTGGGCGATGCCTGTCTTTAAAGAAAGTTCAAGAGCTTCTTTGTTCATATAAGCCATCATCAAGACCTCGTTATTAACAACGTCTTGAACGATCACCGGCAGCAGTTCCTGTTTTTTCCAATCAACGCGATCAAGTATGTTCTGCATTCGTTTCCTTAAGCTAAAAAAGTTCCGGGAGGAACTTTTTATTTAATCGATGTAACCTTGTTGCGGGATTCTTTCATATCAACCCAGATATTTGGAGTCGAACCTCCCGGTGTTAGGAATATTTTCGCATCTTTGTTCGTTTGAAGCGCTTCGTTGAACTTACCTTGTACTTTGATCTGCTCTAACTGCAGAAGTTTAGAAGTCAATGATTTTGATATAAGCATATTCGCTTTTGCATTTGCATCGGCTTCTATCGTTATAGCCTGTGCTTTACCTTGTGCTTCGATTCTAACGGCATCTGCTTTACCTTGCGCTTCAGCGGCACGTTTTAAAGCCTCTTGTTTTGCACGTGATACCTCTTGCTCTGCACGCTGTACCTCTTGTTTTGCTATCTGCACACGTTCGATCTGATCTTTTACTTTTTGCGGCAGGACGATCTCGCGCAGTTGAACGGATTGTAAAATTGCAGGAGAGTTCGGCAGGGCTTTTACGTTTTCACTGATCCCCGCTTCGATCTTGGTTGCTATGGTATTTCTCTCATTTGGCAGAGATTCTGCATCATAGTTTCCTACAACATTTCTCACAACGTCACGTACGACCGGATTGATGATCTTGTCTTCCCAGCTGAATCCCCAGTTGGAGATTGTCTGTGCGGCAAATTGAGCATTGAGTCTGTACTGGACTGTCAGCTCGATGGCAACAGGAAGACCGCGGCGGTCCAGAACGGTAACAGCAGGTTTTGTAAGGATACCGTCACCCTTGTCTGTTCTCTCCAATCCGCTTGCATAGTTGATGATACGTACTTTCGTATCGACCGTATAGACCTTTTGGATAAGAGGAATAATAAAGTGAAGTCCAGGAAGAAGCGATTGCTCTTGGTATTTTCCGTTTGTAGAGAGAATACCGCGTTCACCCTCTTGAATGATCACGAAAGGTTTGGCTATGATCAAAAGCAGAACAAGACCGATAATAAAATAGAGTATGATCGATTTGCCGCCGCCGAGATTAAAATCGATCTTTGGAGGTTTGGGTGCTTTTGGCGAAGAACCGTCTCCGCCGCCGAATCCACCGCCTTGGCTTTTTTTCTTGTTAAAGTAATCGTTCATATCTGATGCCATGTCAGTTTGTTCCTTTATATGAGTTTTGTTTTATTTACCGTATTGCAACGGTAAATTCTAAATTAATCGATATACGTCAAATAGTGTTCGTACTTCTTGTTACGTCCAAAAACGATATCAAAATACATCGATTGCAGTTTTTCTGTTACTTCTCCGCGTGCGCCGCCGCCTATGACCCTTGCATCCACGTTGCGTACTGGTGTTATCTCGGCCGCAGTTCCTGTCAAGAACGCTTCGTCGGCTATATAGACATCCTCTCTTGAGATACGTTTGCGTACAACTTCGATGCCGAGGTCCTGTGCCATTTCTATCACTGTTTTTTGAGTGATCGATTCCAGTGAATTGTCGTTTGGCGGAGTTATCAGTTTACCCTCTTTTAGCATAAAAAAACTCGCACCGCTTGCTTCGGCTACATACCCTTGATCGTCAAGCAAAAGTGCTTCGTCGTAACCGCAGTCGATCGCTTCATACTTTGCCATTTGCGAGTTCAGATAGTTTGCCGTGGCTTTTGCTTTACCCATGTTAGAAGTATTGGCAGGGCGGGTCATAGAAACTATTTTCAGTTTGATCCCTTTTTTCATTCCTTCTTCACCGAGGTATGCGCCCCATTCCCATGCGGCAAGTACGGTTTCTACCGGAGCATTTACATGATAAACGCCCATGACCCCGTATCCTAAAAATGCGAATGGACGGATATAAACGTTGTCACCGGTGAACCCATTGTCTTTTATGAGTTGTATCTGCGCTTTGTTAAGCTCTTCGACACTGTACGGGATGTTTATAAGAGTCATCTTTGCAGACTCTTTTAATCTTTTCGTATGGTCGTTTAAGCGGAAAATAGCGTATCCTTTATCGGTTTTATATGCTTTTGTTCCTTCGATTACGCCGTTTCCGTAGTGAATTGTATGAGAGAGAACGTGTACTTGTGCGTCGTCCCAGTTTACAAATTTTCCGTTCATCCAAATATATTTGGCTTTATCCATATTATGTTGTCTCCGTTGTTGCCAAAGTTAAAAGTCAGATATTTTACCAAAATAGCCATTTGTATTTTATTAAATTTGGATATATGGCGAACAATAAGGTAATTAAAAGAAGTATAAAGATACTATTTTGATATAGTTGTGAGGTGCAAATGCGTTTTTTGTTGTTAGTATTTCTGATTTTTAATGTATATTCTTATGCGGATAATATTGATGATTTTAATGATGAATTCGTAGAAAAAAAACATGAACCTTTTGACCCTCTTAGCGGTTATAACCGCGTTATGACGAATTTTAACGATTATCTGTATATGCATGTGCTGGACCCGTATCTGTTCAAAGGCTATGATTATGTCGCTCCAAGAACGGTTCGTTCGTCCATACAGTGCTTTTTCGATAACCTGAAATTTCCTATTACGTTTATAAACAACCTGCTTCAATTGAAGTTTAAAAGAGCATGGATAGATGTCGAGAGATTCGGTATCAATACGACGGTCGGACTTTTCGGTTTTTTCGATCCTGCATATACGTGGCTGAAATTGGATAAAAGCAATGAGGATTTCGGACAGACGCTCGGTCATTACGGAGTAGGCGGCGGATTCCCGATAACCCTGCCGTTTTTTGGACAGTACAACCTCAGAGATCTGGCGGGAGTTTATGTGGATGCGGCGGCCGATCCTCTTTATTATGACGATTACAGAAAATATAACGCGGTCGATAATAAATATCAATCTTGGGGTATAATCTCATACAAACAATTCAATGAAGGTTCGCTAAAAGCCAAAGAGTATAAAGAGTTTAGAAAAGATGCTATCGATCTCTATCCGTTTATACGCGATGCTTATGAACAGAACCGTGAGATGTTGATTAAGGAGTAACGGTGAAGTCATTTTTGATGATTTTGATTTTTGGAGTTTTTTTTACGCTGCATGCGAACGTAGAAGATGATATTACGAATATGATCGTTCAAAACAGCGAAAAAGTAACGTCCATATTGAAAGATAAATCGATGCCAAAAGCGGAACAGGACAAGGAGATAGTCAGGCTTGTCGATCCTCTTTTCGATTTTTATCTTATGGGTAAACTTTGTCTTGGGAAAACTATCTATACCTCTCTTACAAAGAAGCAGAAAAGCGAATTTCATGTCGTGTTTAACAGAAAAATCAAAGAGTCGTATATAAACAAACTGCATCTCTATACGGATGAAAAGCTCGAATTTGAAAAAGCCAAAAGGATCAGAAAAACGCGGATCACTCTGCTGAGCTATCTTATAACAAAGACGGAAAAGAAGCCTGTCATCTACAAGTTCTATGAAAACGACGAAAAAAAATGGCTTATCTACGATGTCGATATCTTCGGTGTCAGTATAGTTCAGACATATAGAAACCAATTTTCAGCAGCATTAAAAACAAAGAGTTTCGAACAGTTTTTAGAAGAACTGGATAAAGATAAATCGCAATAATGATAGAAAATTTCTATAAGAACAGGATCATCAAGTTTCCCAAGATCACGCTGTTCGTCCTTTTTTGTATCGTCACGTTTCTGGCGTTTTACATTCCGCGGCTCAGTGTCGATGCATCCGCGGAAACACTGCTTTTGGAAAATGACAAAGACCTTATATATACCAGAGAGATAAACAGCCGTTACGATGCGCCGGATTTTCTGGTCATCACCTATACTCCCGATGCGCCTCTCTTAAGCGAGAAAAGCCTAAAAAACCTGAAAAGTCTGAAAAAAGATCTACAGTCTTTGAACTTCGTCGACAACGTGGTTTCCATCCTTGATGTTCCTCTTTTTAAAAGCCCTTCAAAACCCTTAAAAGAGCTAATACAAAATATACCTACGCTGGAATCGAACTCGACGGACAGGAACCTGGCAAAAGCGGAATTTCTGTCAAATCCCATATATAAGAACAATCTGGTCGGAAAAGATTTTATAACCACTGCAGTCGTCGTCAATCTCAAAGAGGACAAAAGGTACAAAACGCTTTTAGATAAAAAGAACGCGACAAAAAAAGCAAGCGATATCAAAGCGTTTAAAGACTACAGAGAGATACAACGCGCCAGAGAACATCTCAATCTTCAAGAGATAAGAGACGTTATGCAAAAGCATTCTTACGACGCACAGCTTTTTTTAGGCGGCGTGGATATGATAGCCGATGATATGATCACCTATGTAAAGAGCGATATAAAGACGTACGGTTCGATCGTCCTTGTCATTTTACTTTTGATGCTTTACATCGTATTTCGGGAGCTGAAATGGGTAGTTATTCCTATCGTTATCTCCACGGCTTCCATTGTTGCATCGACGGGCCTTTTCGGTCTGCTCGGGTTTGAAGTCACCGTCGTATCGTCGAATTTTATCTCGCTGCAGCTGATTGTGACCATATCGATAATCATACATCTTATGGTCAGGTACAGGGAGCTTTTTATTACCCGAAACGAACTCTCCCAAGAGGAGCTGATTCTGCAGACGGTCACATCCATACTAAAACCCTCTTTCTTTGCCATCATCACCACGATAGCGGGATTCAGCTCTCTTGTCTTTTCGGGAATATTGCCGGTCATTATGCTTGGCTGGATGATGAGTCTCGCCATTACGGTTTCTTTGATAGTTATATTTTTAAGTTTTCCGGCGATGCTCGTTTTAATGAAAAAATCCGATAAAAAAGTATATTTTAAAACGAGGGTCTCATTGACTGCTCTTTGTTCGCATCTGGTGGAAAAACATAAAAAATCGGTCGTCTTTTTCAGTATGCTCATCTTTGGTATAAGCATACTCTATACATTTGATATACGGGTAGAGAACAGTTTCATCAACTATTTTAAAAAATCGACCGAGATATATAAAGGGATGGAGGTCATCGACAGATCCTTGGGCGGAACGACGCCTTTAGACGTCATCATCGATTTTCCAAAGCCTAAAGACACTCCTAAAAAAACCGTGAAGAAGAACGCAACCGAAGACGAGTTCGATGAGTTTGAAGATGAATACAATGCCATCAAGAATCAAAATCAGTACTGGTTCAGTGCCGATAAGATGGATGTGGTAAGAAAGGTTCACAGTTATCTTGAATCGATTCCCGAGATCGGTAAAGTTTTGTCTTTGGGAAGTGTTTTGGAACTCGGGCGCAGTCTCAACGACAACAAAGATCTGGATGATTTTGCTCTTGCCATGCTGTATAACGAGCTTCCGCAGAGATTCCGTAAGATCGTGCTCTCCCCGTACGTCAATATCAAAGCCAATCAGGTCAGATTTTCCATGCGCATAGTAGATTCAAACCCGAAACTAAAACGCGACCGTCTTTTGAAAAAGATTAAGTACGATCTGGTACACAAACTGGGATTAAAAAAGGAAAATGTCCATCTTTCCAATCTGATGGTACTGTACAACAATATGCTCCAGTCGCTGTTCAACTCCCAGATCAAGACGCTTGGGTTGATGCTTGTTTTACTGGGGATCGTGTTTTTTATTCTGTTTCGCTCTTGGAAGGTCATGCTGATCGCTATGATAGTAAATGTTATACCGATATCGCTTATTTTCGGTGTTATGGGCTATCTTGATATACCGCTGGACATGATGAGCATCACCATCGCATCCATCGCCATCGGTATCGCCGTGGATGATACCATCCATTATCTTCACAGGTATAAAAAAGAGTATGCAAAAGACCATGACTATGTCCAAGCGATGAAAAGATCGCATCAAAGTGTCGGGTATGCGATGTATTATACTTCCATTACCATTATGATCGGTTTTTTGGTTTTGGTACTTTCCGAATTTACGCCTACGATATATTTCGGGCTTCTTACGGTCTTGGCTATGTTCAGTGCTCTTGTGACGGACCTTTTACTGCTTCCTGCATTGCTCTTATTGGTCAAACCGTACAAAAAATAGTTAACTTTCTGAAACAAAAGATAAAATTGCTTATTTTTTAATCAAAGATAATTATTTTAATCAGGAAATCTTCGGTACAATACGGGCAATATATAATTAAGATCAGGAGAGATTTGATGGGAAAATTTGTTAATAACGTAGAGGAGTTTTTCTCTTTTTGTAAAGAGAACGAAGTTCAATTTGTGGATCTTCGTTTTACAGACATTAAAGGTGCTTGGCATCATCTTACTTACCGTATGAGCGCGGTAAACGAAAGTAACTTGGAAAACGGTTTCCCGTTTGACGGTTCGTCTATCGAAGCATGGCAGCCGATCAACAGATCAGATATGTTACTTAAGGCTGACGTGCCGACAGCTTTCTTAGATCCGTTCACTGCAGACCCTACGATCATTATTTTCTGTGATGTATATGACATCTATAAAGGTGAACTATACGAAAAATGTCCGCGTTCTATCGCGAAAAAAGCACTTGCGCATGCAGAGTCTTTAGGTATTGCTGATGCTGCATACTTCGGACCTGAAAACGAATTCTTTGTTTTCGATGACGTAAAATTCGTCGACAACATCAATGAATCCGGTTACAAAGTCGACAGTGAAGAGGGTGAGTGGAACTCTAACACCTCTTATGAAGATATGTACAACACTGCACACCGCCCGGGTACTAAAGGCGGTTACTTCCCGGTTCAGCCTACAGACTCTATGGTCGATCTTCGTGCAGAGATGATGCAGATTCTAGAGCAAGTCGGTCTTGAGGTTGTTCTTGGTCACCACGAAGTTGCTCAAGCTCAAGGTGAGATCGGTATTGTTTTCTCTGATATCATCGGAGCAGCGGATAATGTTCAAAAATATAAATACGTTGTTAAAATGGTTGCCCACCTTAACGGTAAAACTGCTACTTTCATGCCAAAACCTCTTTACGGAGATAACGGAAACGGTATGCACACGCACCAATCACTTTGGAAAAACGGTAAAAACCTTTTCTACAAAGAGGGTGAGTACGGAAACCTAAGTGAAACAGCTCTTCACTATATCGGCGGTATCTTTAAGCATGCGCGTGCCGTTGCTGCGTTTACAAACGCTTCTACGAACTCATACAAAAGACTTATCCCAGGTTTCGAAGCTCCAAGTATCTTAACTTACTCTTCTCAAAACCGTTCTGCATCTTGCCGTATCCCGTATGGTGCAGGTGAGAAAGCTACCCGTATCGAGATGAGATTCCCTGACTCAACTGCTTGTCCATATCTTGCATTTGCTGCAATGATGATGGCCGGACTTGACGGTATTCAAAACAAATATATTCCTGTAGGACCGATGGATGAGGATCTTTTCGAACTTACTTTAGATGAGATTCGTGAAAAAGGTATCCCGCAAATGCCTCATACATTGCGTGGTTCACTCGAAGCGCTTATCCGTGATAACGATTTCTTAAAACCGGTATTTACAGAAACGTTTATCGATACATACCAAGCATATAAATTCGAGCGTGAAGTATTCCCTGATGAAGGACGTCCGACAGCTTACGAGTTTAAAACTACGTATCAGTGCTAATCTCTTTGTTCCAGGTAAGCGTGAGCTTGCTTGGAAATTTTTTTCTTTAAAAAACTCCACTTAAATTAAATATACATACTTCTTTTTTAAATTACTCAACCGTAAAATTGGCTATAATTGCGCAAATAATTGTAAATTAAGAGTGCAGTTATTTAATATTTCAAGTAAAAAGGATTCTAATGAATCATATAAAACAGGGTAAATACCGCCCCTATCCGCAGATAGATTTGCCAGATCGCAAATGGCCTTCTAACACCATAACAAAAGCGCCGCAATGGTGCAGTGTCGATCTTCGCGACGGAAATCAGGCATTGATCACGCCGATGAATCTGAATAAAAAACTTGAACTATTTGCACTCTTACTCAAAATCGGATTTAAAAATATTGAGGTAGGTTTTCCTTCGGCCTCAAAAGTCGAATTCGACTTTTTGCGCAAGCTGGTCGATGATAAGCTGATCCCCGATGATGTGACGATCCAAGTTCTTGTCCAGGCGAGAGAACATTTGATAGAAAAAACGTTTGAAGCGCTTCAAGGCGTAAAAAAAGCGGTCGTGCATCTTTACAATTCCACTTCAGTCGCACAAAGAAAGATAGTGTTTAAAAAGACGCAGGACGAGATCGTCGAACTGGCTCTTGAGGGTGTCGACTTGATCAAAAAATATGAAAAAAATCATAACGGCCAGATCGTTTTGGAATATTCTCCGGAGAGTTTTACGGGAACCGAACTGGAGTTTGCAGCACGCATCTGTAATGCGGTCACAGAGCGCTGGGGAATCTCTAAAGAGCGTCCGGTTATTATCAACTTACCGGCAACCGTCGAGGTTGCGACACCCAATGTCTATGCTGATCAGATAGAGTGGATGAGCAGGCACTTGAACAACCGTGAACACGTGTTAATATCCACGCATACGCACAATGACAGAGGAACCAGCGTGGCAGCGACAGAGCTTGCGCTTTTGGCGGGAGCCGACAGGGTAGAGGGGACTTTGCTAAGTAACGGCGAGAGAACGGGAAATGTCGATATTATCACTTTGGCGCTCAATATGACGACACAGGGAGTTGAGAGCGGACTCGATTTCTCTAACGTAAACGAAGTCTTGGATATCGTTGAAAGATGTACGGAGATAGATACGCACTGCCGTCATCCGTATGTCGGAGAGCTTGTCTATACGGCATTTTCGGGTTCACACCAAGATGCGATAAACAAAGGTCTTGCGTTTCAAAAACTAAAAGAGGATCCTCTTTGGGAGGTTCCGTATCTCCCGATAGATCCCGAAGATGTCGGACGTACGTATGAGGGTATCATACGCATCAACTCCCAATCGGGCAAAGGCGGAGTCGCTTATATATTAGAACATGAGTTCGGATATCAGCTTCCTAAAAAAATGCATCCGGAATTCGGGCGTATCATTCAGGGAGTAACGGACAAAGAGGGCAGAGAGCTGAATAACGATGAGATCTTGGATATCTTTACAAAGACCTACCTTGAATCCGAAGGCGGTGTAGAGCTTGTAGATTTTGCCATCAGCTCTCCGACTTCGAAGGATAAAAACGTGTGGTGCAAGCTTACGTACTCATGCAACGGTAAGGAGATAGTCTCAGAAGGACATGGTAACGGTCCTATCGATGCCTGTAAGAACGCACTTTCAAAAGAGTGTGAATACGCATTTAAGATCAAATCGTATTCCGAGCACTCTTGCGGTGAACAAAGCTCGGCAAACGCAGTGGCGTACATAGAGATCGAGACAAATGACTTGACATCGTTCTTTGGCGTGGGGGTAGACAGTGATATAACGATCGCTTCTATAAAAGCACTTTTCTCCGCATTAAACAGAGCTTTTAACTAAAACGTAAAGAGTATGAGCAGTTCCGGATAGCCGGTACTGCACTCTTTAAAGTTAGAGCACTCTTTGTAGTATTCTTCTATCCATCCCGCACCCAAAAAAGTATTTTTCGATATATTTACCGTGATACCCGCTTTGACCCCGTAAGAGCTGTAGTCACTATAGGGCTCTCCCATAGATGTGTACCTGTAAAAAGTGCCTAGGTAAGGTAGAACTTTTTTGCTAAAAGGTATATAGTAGTTCAAAGGTACCGTTAGTTGGGATATATTTGGAGTGTTTCCAGACCAATATGTGTATTCAAGTCCAAGAGAGATATCGTCGGCAAAAAAATAGTCCGCGCCTGCACCTATGACCGTGTAGTTTTTCGTGTCTTCGTTCGTATTCAAAGAAGCGCTTCCCGCGGCGATATTTACGCCGATACTTCCTTTTTTGAAACTATCGGCATGTATGGAGGTAAAAAGAATGCTCAACAGAAATAGCAGATTTTTCATATTGCTTCCTTTTATTAAAAGATCAACTCCTCGTTTTTCTTCTCCGTATTATCATTTTTTGGAGGTTTGGAAGTGTTGGTAAAATATTCCGTTTCTCCTCCGATCTTGACCTCTATGACGCCTTCAGGTTTTACGAATCTTCTCTTGACCTGAGGATTGCTTTTTAGAAGCTCTTTGTAGAAGTAGTTAAATGCAGGAGCGGCTGTTCTTCCTCCAGTTTCTTTAGCATGCATCGGCGTATTGTCGTCATTTCCGAACCAAACGACGGTCTCTATACTGGGAGAATATCCTGCGAACCAGGCATCAACGTTATTGTTGGTGGTGCCCGTTTTTCCTGCGAGTTCTATGCCTCTTACCCTCGCGTTTCTTCCCGTTCCTCTTTTAACAACGTCTTGGAGTATGGATGTCATCAGGTAGGTCTGTTCGGGCGAAGTGATATATTTTCTTTTTGCTTCTTGTCTAAAGACGACTTCGGAGTTTTTCTCTACTTTTTTTATAAGAATCGGTTCCACCTGAATACCATGGTTTGCAAAAGAGCTGTAGTATTGAGCCAATTCCAGCGGAGAAAGAGAGATCGAACCCAGCGACAAGGAGAGATCATGAGGAAGGTTTTTTATCCCGTAGCTTTCCAATGACTGCAAAATAGTGTTTAATCCGATATCCGTGACCAGGTTTATAGTAGCCAGATTTCTTGAGTGGATCAGCGCTTCGCGCAGGGTTATAAGACCTTTGTAATTCTTTTCATAATTGTCCGGCTGCCATTTCATCTCTTCCCCGTCTTTTTCATACTCATAGGTCTTTGCAATATCGACTAGCTGAGTCGCACCAGAATAGCCCAGATCGATCGCTACTTGATAGATAAAGGGCTTGAACGCACTTCCGGGTTGGCGTCTTCCCTGTGTTGCACGGTTATAAGGGCTTTTATCGTAGTCGACGCTTCCAACAAGTGCAAGAATGTCTCCGCTGCTCGGTTCGATACTTACAAGTGCACCGTTTAGCTGTGTGAGGTTCGTATCATTGGAATCTTCGCTCGAAGAGACTCTGGTAATTGCTCGATCATATGCATATTTTAAAGCTTCCCTTCCGCTTTTTTGCATGTTCAAGTCGATCGTCGTATAGATGTCGTAACCGCCTGTTTTAATGTCTGGAAAATCTTTTATCAGCTCTCTTAGAACCTCGTCTACGACAAAAGGAGCCTGGTTTTGTGTAAGTGTCGAGTCATATACATGGGGCTGCTCTTTTGTGGCTTTTTCATAGGTTTTGTCGTCGATCCAGCCCAGTGAGTGCATACGTTCTATGACACGGTTCGCGCGTCCCAGCGATATCTCATAGTTTTTCGTCGGAGAGTAGAAGCTCGGGGCTTTTGGAAGACCGACGAGCATCGCCATCTCTTTTAAAGTGAGGTTTTTCAGGTCTTTGTGAAAATAGCCGTCCGCGGCCGTTTTCATACCGTAATAACCGTGTCCCAGATAAACTTCGTTCAAGTAGCGTTCTAAAATCTGTTCTTTGCTTAGTTCACGCTCCAGTTTCAAGGAGAAAATAAGCTCTTTTATCTTTCTTGAAATCTTTTTTTCACGCGTTAGCAACGTGTTTTTTACAAGCTGCTGCGTAAGAGTACTGGCCCCTTCGACCATCTTTCCTGCTTTTATATCTTTGATAAGTGCGCGGAAAATAGCGTCGAAATTGACTCCATGATGTTCAAAAAACGTGGTATCTTCTATGGCCAGAAGTGCTTCAATCAGTCTGGGAGGGATCTCATCAAACGTTGCATAATATCTGTGTTCTTCATTAAAGATGTTAGCGATCTTTTCGCCGTTTCTGTCATAGATTCTGGTGGTTAAGATAGGTTTATAGTTTATCAGTTTGTCCAGGTCGTAATTGTACTGGGTAAGATAATATCCGACAACTGCGAAAGGCGAGATGAGGATCAATAAAAAAATAGATATAAATGCTTTTTTCATTCGCGATATTTCCTGTTTGCAAAGTTTGCTTCTATGAGTGTTTTTGTATATATGTTCTGCGGATCGTTTAATACATCCGCCATTTTACCAGATTCTATGACTTTTCCGTTTTTTATGACGCATATCTCGTCGCACAAAAGCTGTGCAGAACTCATATCGTGCGTTACAAAGAGAACCTTGAAGCCAAATCTGTTTTGAAGATCTTTGAGCAGATCTATGATCGTCGTTCTTGTCTGCGGATCAAGAGCAGTCGTGGGTTCGTCAAGAAGCAGGAGTTTTGGGTTTGAACTGAGCGCAATGGCGATAACGACACGCTGAAGCTGTCCTCCGGACAACTCGGGAGGATATCTTTGAAGAAGCGAGATATCCAGATTGACCTGTTTGAAAAGTTCCTTTATCTCATCGAAAGGAATAAATATCTGATCTTTTATCTTCGTCAGCGGAGAAAGTGCGGTAAAAGGATTCTGCGGAACAAAACCTATGGTTTTTCCCGCTGCAAGCTCAAAGCCGCTTTTTATCTGTAAAGAGAGTTTCATCTCTTGGGGAAGCATGTTTAAAAGCGCTTTTATCGTAAGGCTTTTGCCGCTTCCGCTTTGCCCGACCAAAGCCAAAGAGGAGTTTATGTCAAAATCTATATTCACCAGGGTTTTGTCTTTATAGGTGATATCAAGATTAGATACCTTCATCTAAAAGCCTTTTTACTTTTTTGCATAACTCTTCAAATACCAAAGCATCGTCGTCGATCCTTGCAATAATACGCAAGATCGCTCTCTCGACGGTCGGCTGTCTTATGGCGCCTATCATATAACCCTCTTTTTTAAGAGTGTTTTTTACCTGCATCACTTTTTTATTGTCTCCTACCACAAGAGGGATTATGAGCGAAGGCGTATCCGTATGGAAGATGTCATGTGCGATCTTTTGCCGCTTTCTTATCTCTTTTTTCAAGCTCTCTTTGTTTTGCAGGATATATTTTAACGAGTTGTGGGCTAACAGAGTGTCATAAAGCGATAAAGAGGTCGCATATATTATCGGTTTTGCGCGGTTTAAGAGATACTCTATGATGTGCGAAGATGCGAGAATATATGCACCGAAACTCCCGTAAGCTTTGCCTAGTGTCCCCATTTTTATGTGGTTATCTCTTATCTGTATATCAAAAAGATCATAAACTCCCATAAGGTTTTTTCCCACGACTCCGCTGCTGTGTGCTTCGTCCACGATGAGCAGAGTATTTTCACTGTCGCATATTTCAAAGATCTCTTTATCCATCAAGTCGCCGTCCATAGAATATATTCCCTCGACGGCGACTATCTTTCTTTTTGCATCGGATTTATGCAAAAGCTGCTTTAATTCATTGGTATCATTATGTTTGAAGAACCTTACATGCAGATCGTTGAGATTGCTTGCAAGCACACCCGAAGCATGAAATTTTTCATCCATAAAAAGCGTGTCGCCTTTTCTCACAAGACTTTCGATGAGCGCTATATTCGCATTAAAACCGCTGCCAAGCACTATGCCCTCTTCAAATCCGTTTGCTTCGCATAATGCTTTTTCAAACTCTTTATGTATCTGATGGTATCCGTTTACGAGCAAAGAGGCTTTTGGCGCATGAACGGGGTTTGAAGCGAGTTTTTTGCATGTAAGATCGTGAAGCTCTTTGTTAGAAGAAAGCCCGAGATAATCGTTTGAAGCAAAATCTTTTAAACCATAATCAACGATCTCTCTTGTTCTGTAACGGTTTGATTTTATGAGCGCTTTTAGCTCGTTTGCGTAGTAATTCATGGTGGATATTATAACTAAGTAAGCAAAAAAAGTGTATAATTTGAATAGTCTGGGCGGTTCGACTACGTGCGTATGAGAGGGTTCTACATATACGTTTAGCGAATTTCGTAGAAATCTTTGTGTGTCGATGATCTCGTTTGAGGTACGTTGACTCTGCCGAGAGACTGTCGCCTGATGAGATTCTCGCTTCGCTAGTTTTTTTGCTTTGAGAACCAAAGCGATTTGCACAACGGCTGCTCGGGCTTAAATAGCTAATTCAGGTCATTTTTGTGATCTGGATTAGCTATTTTTTTATAGGATAGATTATTTTAAGGATTGTTGATGAATATTTTAGTTGTCGGTAGTGGTGGACGTGAGTTTTCGATCGGGCGTATGCTCAAAAAAGACCCTGTAGTGAAAAAACTGTATTTCGCTCCGGGCAACGGTGCCACCGACTCTCTAGGAGAAAATCTTTCTATCAAAGACTATAATGAACTAGCCGATTTTGCAGAAGCAAACGGTGTCGATTTGACGATAGTCGGGCCGGAAGCTCCTCTGGTCGGAGGTATAGTCGATATCTTTAAAGAAAAAGGTCTCGTGATATTCGGACCAAGCAAAGAAGCGGCGCGTTTGGAAGGTTCAAAAGTTTATATGAAGAACTTTTTGGCAAAGTACAATATCCCTACGGCGCGTTACATAGAGACCGATTCTATCGAAGATGCATTTAAGTTCATTGATATACTTCCTACCCCTGTCGTAGTGAAAGCCGACGGGCTTTGTGCCGGAAAAGGCGTTATTATCGCTGCGACTCATGACGAGGCAAAAGTAGCTGTTTCGGAGATGCTTAGCGGAAAAAGCTTCGGCGATGCGGGAAGAAAGGTGATCGTCGAAGAGTTTTTGGACGGGTACGAGCTTTCGATGTTTGCGATCTGCGACGGGAAGGACTACATCCTGCTTCCGGCGGCTCAAGACCATAAGCGTCTTCTTGATAACGATCAGGGGCCAAATACGGGAGGAATGGGTGCATATGCCCCGACTCCTTTGGTAAACGACGAGATCTACCAAAAAGTAAAAGAGAGGGTGATCCGTCCGACACTTGAGGGGATGCAAAAAGAGGGCGCACCGTTTGAAGGCGTGCTTTTCATCGGTCTTATGATAGTCAACGGCGAGCCGATCACTTTGGAGTTCAACGTCCGCTTCGGCGATCCTGAGTGCGAGATACTTATGCCGCTTATGAAGACTCCCGCCCGTGAACTTTTCTATAAAGCCGCAACAGGTAAACTGAATGAGCTTAATGTAGAGTTTGAAAACAAATACGCCGTCGGCGTGGTAATGGCAAGTGAAAATTATCCGTATTCCGAATCTGTTCCTGCGGAGATAGTGGTCGATGAGATCGTTCATGACGAGATAAAAGAAAATACTCATATCTCATATGCAGGTGTTAAAAAAGAGGACGATATCCTTTATGCGACGGGTGGACGCGTGCTGGTGTGTGTCGGTCTTGGCGATTCCATCAAGCAAGCCAGAGACAGAGCTTATATGCTTTGCGGACAGGTTCATTATGTGGGCAAAAAGCTTCGTATGGATATAGCGTATCAGGCACTGTGATCGATGAACGAAGAGATAGAGAACCTGCTTGATCGGGAACAGTTCGTATTGGCATCCATACAAAAGCGTGCTTTGGCTTTTTTTATCGACGAGGTGCTCTTGTCTATCATCTTTATCGCCATTATATGGAAGTATTTCGTTCAGGCGACGAATATCGAACAGATGATAGACCTTACAAACTCTTTTGTTCTGGAATATATGGCGTTGAAAATAGTCTATCAGACTTTTTTCGTCGCTTTGTACGGCGCCAGTATAGGAAAGATAGTCACAAAAATAAAAGTGATAGAGATCATGACCTTGGAGAAGCCGGGGATAATCGTATCTTTTAACAGAGCTGTCTTTAGAGTTATCAGTGAAATGATATTTTATCTGGGATTTTTGTGGGGTGTTATGAACCCTTCCAGACAAGCATGGCACGATCTAACTGCAAAAACCTTGGTGATCGATGCGTAAGGTATGCCTGCTTCTGCTGCTGCTGCTGTTGCCGCTTTATCTTTTTGGTGCCGATAAAGCTGATAAAGTAGAAGTCTATGCGACCAACATCGATAATCAGGCGAGCATAGTCAAAGCCAGCGGCGATGTTATCGTCTTATACAAAGATTATTACATAAGCGCGCAAGACGCCGTTTATGACAGACAAAACGGTAATTTGGAGCTTTTTGGGAATGTCAGAGCGACGCAAGGGTCCAACTATCAGCTTTTAGGTGATTATGCAAAATTAAATATTAAAAACAAAGAGAGAATCTTTAAGCCGTTTTATATGCTTGAACAAAAAAGCGAACTTTGGCTCAGTGCCGATAAGGGGCACATAAAAGATACTTTTTTTGATGTGAGGTCGGGGATGGTATCGGGATGTAATCCGAACAACCCTCTTTGGAAGATAAAGTTCAGTTCATCAAATTACGATGCGACCGATAAATGGATGAACCTTTACAACGCCAGACTTTACATCTACGATATCCCAATCTTCTATATGCCGTATTTCGGCTATTCTTTGGATACAACAAGACGCTCGGGGCTTCTTATCCCGGCATTTGGTATCTCCTCAGACGAAGGTTTTTATTATGAACAGCCTATCTATATCGCTGTGCAGAACTGGTGGGATCTGGAGATCAAACCGCAGATAAGAACTTCCCGCGGATATGGATCATACGAAACCTTTAGATTTGCAGATTCCAAGATATCAAGAGGGTCCATCACGACGGGATATTTTAAAGAGCAGAGAAGTTATGTCAACTTAAACAATCTGGCGCATGAAACTCATTACGGAGTAAATTTCAAATACAATAACGGCGACTTTTTAGACAGATGGTTCGGTTTCGGTTTAAAAGGACAATCGGGCATATATGCCGACATAAGCTGGATGAACGATGTCGATTATATAAATCTCTCCACAGCAGACACTATAAACAATGTAACTTCGAACCAGATCCTCTCTCAGGTAAATATGTTTTATAATACCGACAGAAACTATTTCGGTGCATATTTCAAGTATTATTTGAACCTCTCTTTGCAAAGCAATGCCAGAACGATACAAAAACTGCCTACGATTCAGTATCATAACTATCTTTCGACACTTTTAGATGATCATCTGACATACGACATAGATTTCTCATCGACAAACTTTTACAGAGAGGTCGGCAAAAATGCTCTTAGAAGCTCGGTAAATATCCCCGTAGAGCTTCAAACCTCGATCGCGGACGAATATATCAATCTAAGCTATGCGTCGCAGCTTTATGCCGAACATACTACGTTCAGCGGACCGGTGGACAGAGATTCGGGACAGGATCCAAACGTATACGAAGACGGCATTTTTTTAAGGCAGTATAATGTCTTTAACATCAATACGAACCTGACAAGAGCTTATGACAATGTGACGCATACCGTGGTCTTCGGTGCAGAGTATGTCAAACCGGGTTCCGATGCCAAATACGGATATTATAAAACAAGAGCGGACGAGTGCACCAACGACCCGACTTCGGTGGATTGTGAGTTTTACAGCATAAGTGATGTTGTTGAAAAAGTCGGGCTCGATCTTTCCCAATACCTTTTTGACGAAAACGGCGACCAATTTTTGTACCACAGGGTCTCTCAGCAGATATCTTATGCAACGGGTAAAGGCAAGCTCGGCGAGATAGAGAACGAGCTCGACTATAAAGTGACCAAAACCGTAAACTACTATAACGATACGTTTTATAACTACGATCAACATCTGATCTCAAAAACGATAAACACCATAGGTTATACCAATGAAGGAGTGAAAATAAGTCTTTCATATCTGTATAAAGACAGTTTTATAGATCCTTTGACGGTCGGTGCGGCTCCAAGATACACCAAATATCTGACATCGAGCTTCAGTTACAAATATAACGACCATTACAGTTATTTCGGTTCATACAACTACGATGTTCAAGCGGCGGTGAAGAAAAGTTCCGAGATAGGATTTTTGTATTCAAAAAGATGCTGGGATTTCGGACTTAGATATGTAGAAAACGTAAGACCGATACTTACCGCGGCAAATACTGCATCCTCTATAGATGACAGATATATCTTTTTTACGATAACCTTAAAGCCGATAGGCGGTTCGGAGCTAAACTATAGAATCCCGAGTTCTGCAAAAGGGCAGTGATGAAATGTAACAGTGTTATGCTCGAAAACAGAGAAGATGCCGCAGCAAGATTAAAAGATATCATTCCGATGCAGCAGATGAAAAGTGAAGACTGGAAAGTTATAGCTCTTTCTTCAGGAGGACTTGTTCTTGCATCATATCTTACGAACAAGACACAAAATAAGATGGATTTTCTGTTCAGTGCTTCTATTTATGCCCCTAATAATGAAGAGTGTGAAGTCGCCCGGGTAAGTGAAACCGAAGAGATCGTTATCAATGAGGAGTTAGTCGGTTCGTTTGGGATAGAGTATGATTATATTTACGGTGAAGCACATAGAAAGCATGAAGATAAAATTTTAAGTTATACTTACAGGTATAGAAAAGGCAGACAGCTTATGCCTTTGAGAGACAAGGTCGTTTTACTTGTGGATGAAGGCAGCGAAACGGGCTGCAAGTTCATGCTCGGACTAAAAACGGTTCTTGCGATGCAGCCTAAAGCCGTATATATCGCAGTGCCTATAGTTCCCAAAGCTGTTTTGGAAGCTCTTGAACCTTTGGCGGACAATATCTTTTATATCCAAGCGATAGAAGATTATGTCCAGACAAAATGTTATTACGAGGATCTGGACGACGTAGATAACGAGACTATCGAAAAACTATTAGGAGATAAAAATTGAAATACGATGTTAATTTAGCACTGGCAAACAAAGAGGAAAATTATTCCTTCAATGATGTAGCACGTCAGGCAAACGGTGCGGCGTGGCTGAGATGCAAAAATACCGTTATGCTCGCTACCGTAGTTATAGACGAGACAGAAGTGGTAGAGGATGATTTTTTACCTTTGACGGTTCAGTATATAGAAAAAACATACGCGGCAGGGAAGATCCCCGGCGGATTTTTTAAACGCGAAACAAAACCGAGCGATTTTGAAACATTGACATCACGCATCGTAGATAGATCTCTTAGACCGATCTTTCCAAAAGGTTTCGGTTATCCGACTCAGATCTCCATTATGGTCTTAAGTGTCGATGAGGATGCCGATCTTCAAGTCCTGGCACTAAACGCTGCTTCTGCCGCTTTATATGTTTCAGATATCGATATATCGACTAGTGTGAGCGCCGTGCGCGTTGCCAAGATCGAGGGAGAGTTGAAATTCAATCCGACGATCAAGGAGCTGAACGATTCGACATTCGATCTGTATCTTTCGGGTACTAAAGACGACATGCTGATGATAGAGATGAGGTCTCTCGGGTCAACGGAAGTAGAGATGATAGACGCTCCTATGGTCGATCCTATGCTGGATCCCGCTTTGATAGCCCAAACCATGCAAAGACACTCCTCAAATGCGATGCCAGAAGATGAACTCATAGATATCCTTGCCAAGGCTCAAACAATATTAAAAGAATCAAATACTCTTTATGAGCAGGAGTTTGCTCCATACTGCAAAGCAGTAAAGCCTTTAGAGTTAAAAGCACATTTCATCAATGAAGAGATGGTCGCTTATGTGGCACAAAAACATATCTCCGATATAAAAGCGGCGCTTGTACAGATGGCTAAGAGCGAACGTTCAACGGCTTTGAGAACATTGAGAAAAGAGATATTAAAAGAACAGCCCCAATGGTGCGAGCTTGATCTTAAAAATGCCATAGAGACCGTAAAACGCGATGTAGTAAGAAAGATGATTTTGCAGGATAATATACGTGCTGATGGCAGAGCGGTTGATCAGGTTCGTCCTATTACGATAGATACGAACGTGCTTCCTTCTGCACACTCGTCATGTCTGTTCACCCGCGGTCAGACCCAGGCCCTTGTCGCTCTTACATTGGGCGGACCAAAAGACGCTCAGATGTACGAAAATCTTACGGATTCCGGTACTCAAAACGAAAACTTTATGGTGCATTATAATTTTCCCGGCTTTTCTGTCGGTGAAGCTTCGCCTATCGGTGCTCCAAGACGCAGGGAACTCGGACATGGAAATCTTGCAAAACGCGCACTAGAACCTATCTTGGATATGGAGGGAGAGACGATACGTTTGGTTTCCGAGATCCTTGAATCAAACGGCTCTTCATCGATGGCAACGGTCTGCGGCGGTTATATGGCGCTTCGTGCGGCAGATATAGAGACATCGGACGTTATCGCGGGAATCGCTATGGGAATGGTCAGCGAAGGTGACAAGCATGTAATACTGAGCGATATCATGGGTCTTGAAGACCATGACGGGGATATGGACTTTAAAGTGACGGGTTCCAAAGAGGGTATCACTGCGATGCAGATGGATATAAAACTCGGCGGAATCAGTCTGGATATACTCAAAAAAGCTCTTTATCAGGCAAAAGAGGGGCGTATTCATATTTTAGATATTATGAACGAAGCTATCGGCAACATCGAGTTTAACGACGGAGTCCTGCCGACTACGAGCATCTTTCATGTCGATCCTGGAATCATAGGCGAGATCATAGGACAAGCGGGCAAAACGATACGCGAGATCATCGAAAAATTCGAAGTAGCGATCGACATAGATAAAAAAGTGGGTAAGGTGAAACTTTCGGGAACGAACAAAGACTCACTTTCTGCAGCACAAGAACATATTGAAAATATTGCATCATCGGCAAAAGTAAACAAAGTAGAGTATAAGGTCGGTGATATAGTCGATGGAAAAGTCAAAAAAATAGTTGATTTCGGAGCATTTATCGAACTTCCAGGCGGAGTGGACGGTCTTTTGCACATCTCCAAGATCTCTGAGGGCAGAGTAGAGAAAGTTTCAGACGTACTCAGCGAGGGAGATGCCATAAAGGTCGAGATATTAGAGTTTAAAGGAAATAAGATCGGTTTGGGACGTGCACATTAAAGCGTCTCTAAATATATCTTAAACTTATTTTGTGTACAATTGCGCGTTCAAAGTGATAAGTAGGGATACGCAAGCCGAACGGACTTTGTTTAAATTTTTATGGAGAAACATATGAAAAAGATTCTATTTTTAATGCTGGCTTTAGCCGGTGCTGCTTTCGCTGCTGACGGTGAAGTTGCAAACCAAACTTTAAAAGCGTACTCAGTAGTCGCTGCAGGTGTTGGTCTTGGTCTTGCTGCACTAGGTGGAGCTATCGGTATGGGTCATACTGCTGCTGCTACAATCGCTGGTACTGCACGTAACCCGGGTCTTGGCGGAAAGCTAATGACTACAATGTTCATCGCTCTAGCAATGATCGAAGCGCAAGTTATCTATACACTTGTCGTTGCTCTAATCGCATTATATGCAAACCCGTTTTTAGGTTAATCAACTTAAAAATATCTCTTGTCAGCTTCGGCTGACATCCTTTTAAAAACTTTTCTTTTTGCGCACGTGGTGGAACGGTAGACACGCTACCTTGAGGGGGTAGTGCCTTACGGGTGTGGGAGTTCAAATCTCCCCGTGCGCACCATTGTTTAAATCTCTTTTTTTACCGCTTTTATAAATTTCTTAATACTTTTCTTTTTGAATTTTTTGCCGTCTATATTTGCCGTAGGCAGTGATCTGCAATGTTTGCACATCCCTATGCATGATTTCACTTTTATCTGTGTATCAGGAAAATTTAAAGAGAGTTTTTTGATGAATTTATTTTTTTTAGAGTAGTTCTTACACACTTTGATCAGCATTTTCGCACCTTTTTATGAGCGATTGGATTTTCATTTTTTTAATATAGATCGGCATGACCGAAATAGATCTTTTTTTCTTTGTCTTTTAGCATCGATTCCAAGATACCTCTTGCTTTTTGTTTTGTCTCTTTATCAAAATAGATAAGCATATTTCTTGAAAAGATATAATCGAATCTTCCGAGTTCTAAAAATTCTTTATCAAAAATATTCACCTGTTTGAACATCACCTGCCCCTTTACAAAATCTTTAAGAGCGTATGTATTTTCTTTAAAGTCAAAATATTTCGATCGGATATTGTTGTCGATGTTTTTTACGTTTCTTTCTTTATAGAGAGCTTTTTTTGCCATCTCAAGGGCATCTGTGCTTATGTCTATGGCGGTGATATTAAATTTCTCCGCCGAAATACCTGCTTCTAAAAGTGCGATTACAAGAGAGTACGGTTCCTCTCCGCTCGAACATGGCGCGCATAAAACGGAAACCTTTTTATTTTCGCTTTTTATACACTTTACAAAATCTTCTATTTGTGAAACTTCCCTGTAAAAATATGTTTCATTCGTTGTAAGGTAATTAATAAGTTCCTGTTTAAACGAAGAATCTTCATGAACTTTTGTCAGGCAGGTTTGAAAGCTTCTTATATATCGTATCTTACAGAAGCTTGTCATCTTGCTTCTTAAGATGCCTAGCTGTCTGTCGAAGTTTATTCCCGTCTGTTCTTTGATATATCGGGCGATTGGCGAGACGTCGGTATAGTCTTCGGTTTCAAGAACCGTTGTTTTTTCTTCCGTAACGGTATCTTGTTTCTTTTTAAAAAATCTGCTCAGCATCTCTAAGCTCCAAACTTATTTATATAGTTTATGATCTCGTCAAGCGAGAGGACCTTGATCTCTTTTACAGCTTCCGCTGCTCTTTTAGGCATACCGTAGACCACAGCACTTTTATGGGATTCGGCGATAGTTTCTCTGCCGCTCCCGGAGAGATTTTTTATCCCCTTTACTCCGTCATCGCCTATTCCTGTCAATATAATTGCCAGAATTTCGCACGAAGAATCTATATTTACGGCTGAATCAAACAGAGCGTTTATACTGGGATTGTAATTGCTTTGCATATTCTCTGAGACGATAAAGTTCATCGTTTTGCCGTATTGGATCTCACTTTTTTTAGTGCAGATATAGATATGCGAACTCTTTATCTCTTGTCCGTTCTCGGCTAAAGAGACCTTGAGTTTCGATTCTCTGTCGAGTCTGGTCGCGAAACTCGGAAGATACTCATCACCCATATGTTGTGCGATTATAATGGTCGCATCAAAGTCTTTTGGCAGTGAAGAGAGTATCTTTTCTATATGTCCGGGTCCTCCGGTCGAAGAACCGATAAGTATCAGCTTGCGCATTTTGTCCTCAATTGAGTTCATGGTCTGCATACTATGATTATATACATATTTTAGTTGTTTTGGTCAAAAAACCAATAAAAAGCTACCATTAATCCGGGTGTTTTTTGGTATTTTTTCTCCAAAACGAACCGTTTTGCTTCATCTTTTTTTATATGTACGACCTCAATGCTTTCCTCTTCAAGCCCGCCGCCTTCGTTTTGCTTCATCTTTTCATCGATAATTGCGTAAAAAAGCGTCTGTTTCGCTCCTGAGATGCCTACGCTAGTGTAAAACGAGGTTATCTCTTCTATTTTTTCCAAGGGTACGTCATAACCGCACTCTTCGAGGATCTCCTCTTTTGCGATCTCTTTAAGGGAAAGCTCTTTGTCTACGATACCTGCGCAAAGTTCGTACATCATGCCGTCTGTCTCGTTACTCAGAAGAACAGGAGGGCGGAACTGTTTGACAATCACAAAGGTATCCAGATCCGTGTTATAAAGCAGTATAGAGACACTGTCATGGCTTTTTACCGCTTCCCATGTTCTATGGATGCCGTTTTGTTTGTAGTGGATCAAAAGAGGTTTGACAAAAGAGGGGTTTTTTAGTCGTGCGGTCTCTTTTATAGTCGGACTCATATGCTCTCCTGCATCTTTACTAGAAGGATCATTGGTTTACTTTGACTGGTTGTTCCTTCTTTGGTTCTATCTGGTTGCCGTTTTTGTCTACATAGTAGACTGGTTCATATTTTCCTAAAGCGATAGGTTTCGTATTTGCTTTGAGGTAGAGATCGATACTTTGATTGAGATTCTCTTTGAGCTTTTCAAATGCGACTTTGTCCTTGCCTTTGAGTTTGTTGGTAGTGACCCTTACGACGCGTGCTGGATTGATTGCGCGTCCGTCTTTGTAGAGTCCGAAATGAAGATGAGGTCCGGTTGAAAGACCCGTTGTCCCCACATACCCTATGATCTGCCCCTGCTTGACGTATTTTCCGCGTCTGATCCCGTGTCTAAAGGCTTTTTGATGAGCGTAAAGTGTTACGTAACCGTCGCCATGTGCTATTTTGATCAAGTTGCCGTAGCCGTTTGTTCTTCCGCAAAATATGATCCTGCCGCTTCCGGCTGCCATGATGGGTGTTCCGGGACGCGCGGCGTAATCTATGCCCAGATGTGCGCGGTATTTATGAAGAATTGGATGCCATCGCTTCAGCGTGAATCCTGAGCTTATTCTTGCTCCTCTGACCGGGCGGGCGAGTAGGAAACCTTCCACTTCCGCTCCCTTTTCGTCATAAAACCTGTCGTCCGTGTATCTGTATACGTAGTGGCGTTTTTTACCCAGTTGTATCATCGAGACATCAAGTGTGGGCATGGAAAAAGGCCGGCCCAATCTATACATTCTGTCATAGATCATAACGAGCTTGTCTCCTTTATGGACATCCACTTTGAAATTGAGAGAGTTTTTAAATCCTTCTACGAAGATCTGTGCGATCTTTTTTGAGTTGGTGGCTTTTATGATATCGTAATAGGGGGAGTTGTTTATCTCAAGGGTAAAAGCTTCTTTTCTTGTTTCGCTGATAATGGGGATCACTTCAAATCCGAGATCGTCCTTGTTTTTTGTAATATGGATCTGAAGCTCGTCATTGACGGGGATCAGGATCTGTTCGATCGTACCGTTTGCATCTTCTAGTATCTGATAGTTAACGCCCGTTCTTATCTCTTCGGTGATCTGTTTGTCATCTTTGTCCAGATTATAATATAGCGGTTTGTTTGAGAGGTTCAATCTTTGAAGGAACATCAGGTAAGTTTCTCCGTCATCCCAACGAAGATTTTTAACCTGCGATGAAAAAAGAGCCATCGGAATAAAAAATAATAGCAGCAAACGTAGCATCAAGTAACCTAAAAATAAAATATTGTGTAAGACTATCAAAACTTGACTTATAAAAGACTTCTTTGCCTCTTTATCAAATCTGATAAGTTAAGCAAGAAGTCTAAGGTTTCTTTGATATAATCCAATGAAAAAAAGAGAGAGTTTTTATGGGTAGATATCTGATATTGTTTTTGTCACTGTTTTTCGTCGGTTTTGCCAATTCCATGTCGCAGCCGATCATAAGTGTAGATGGCGATAAAGCCACCATAAAGATAGATAATATCGATGTAGGCATGAGCGGTTTTGTCGTAAAACATCTAAATAAAGAGCATAGTATAATACTGAAAAACGCCGTTGTAAGCGGGTTTGATAAAAAAACAAAGATAGCTACTCTGAAACTAAGCGATTACGATGCATTGAAACAAAACTCTCTGCCCAGCGGAAAATGGAAGGTCTCTGTCGGCGATGAGGTCGTGCTGGCTTTCGGTTATTCGCGTGCACTTTTGATCGCGCCCAATGAAGAGATATACCACCGCATTACAAAAGCGCTGCCTACACTTGAATGGGTGCATCCGGATCTTTTTGCGACGGTATTATCTTTTAACGGGCATCCTACGCCTTTAAAAGAGGATTTTAACAATATGTGCAGTATCTCATCGGCAGGGCTTCTCTATTTTTATATCCATGAAAATCTTTTTACCCTTGACTGCAAAAGTATGACGATACTGCAGATCACAAAGGCTCCTTTGAAACAAGAATCGCTGCAGTTACCGTTTTACTCACGAGTCGAGCAGATCAATGCGAACTGGTTTGGATCGGGGAGCAGTAAACTAAAAGCATATGATCCTTATTATTATGAGCTTTTGGTGAAGAACAATCCGAAAAACAAAGAGCTGTATGATCTGATAAAAAACAAAGAGCAGAAGTTGAGTTCTCTTTTGGATGATTTTGATATGAAGGATGAAAAGTGATAGATCAAAAACACTTAGAAAACTTTGCAAATATTGTAGGAAAAGAGAATATCTACAGCGACAAAGCACATCTTTTGGCGTATTCCTACGACGCGACCCGCGAGCGTTTCGAGCCTGATGCGGTCATCTTTCCCCGTCATGAACAAGATGTCAGCGATATTTTAAAATACTGCAACGAACACAAAATCATTATAGTTCCCCGCGGAGCCGGCAGCGGTTTTACTGGCGGGGCTCTTCCAAGCAGCGGAGGCATCGTGCTTGCTATGGAAAAACATATGAACAAGATCCTCGAGATCGATATGCAGAACATGGTCGCGGTGGTTCAGCCGGGCGTCATAAATATGGAGCTGCAGCGCGCGGTCGAAGAGGTGGGACTTTTTTATCCGCCCGATCCGGCAAGTCAGGATTATTCGACGATCGGCGGAAATGTGAGTGAAAACGCAGGAGGGATGCGTGCGGCGAAATACGGCATCACGAAAGATTACGTGATGGCGATGCGTGCCGTTTTGGCCAACGGCGATATCATAAAAGCAGGCAAAAAAACCATCAAGGACGTCGCAGGGTATAACATAACGGGAATTTTGATAGCTTCTGAGGGAACGCTGGCCGTTACTACGGAGATAACTTTGAAACTTCTTTCAAAGCCCAAGCTCACAAAGACTGCCATGGGGATATTTGACAGCGTGCATCAGGCTATGGAAGCCGTCTATAAGACGATGGCAAGCGGTGTGACTCCCGTTGCGATGGAGTTTTTGGACAATCTTACCATCCGCGCGGTGGAGCAGACATTCCAAAAAGGACTTCCCGTTGATGCAGGAGCTATTTTGGTAACCGATGTCGACGCGAATATGGAAGACGATCTTGATTTTCAGCTTGCACAGATAGAAAAGGTCTTCCGTGAAAACGGATGCAGCGAGTTTAAAGTTGCTCAGACAAAAGCCGAAGCGGCGGATCTTTGGTTTGCCAGACGTAACGCATCGCCGTCACTCAGTGTTTACGGAAGCAAAAAACTAAACGAGGACGTAACGGTTCCCCGTTCGGCTCTTCCTGCACTGCTTGAGAAGTTTTATGCGATTGCCGATAAATATAACGTGAAGATTCCCTGCTTCGGACATACGGGAGACGGAAACGTGCATACAAACGTCATGGTCGACGGCAAAGACCCAGAGCAGGTAAAGATCGCTTATAAAGCTATTGAAGAGGTATTTCAGGCTACAATAGACTTAGGCGGAACACTGAGCGGCGAACATGGGATAGGTCTGGCAAAGGCACCGTATATGCATATGGCTTTTACCGATGCTGAGATGAACCTTTTTAGATCGATAAAAAAAGCGTTCGATCCAAATAATATACTCAACCCTTCGAAAATGGGGCTTGATTAAAGATAATAACGGATATGTGATGAAAAACAAAAAAGAGCTGACGGAAATTACAAATGAAGTAAAATACCAGTTGACGGATATCGACATCGCTCCGCCTCTTTTATACAAAGCCCTTTTTACGAATCTGCTGCTAAAACATGATATAAAACTTGATGATGAAGAGCAGCTGATAAACAAGATACTCGATGAAAGAGTTTCTATGATAAACAGCATTCAGGAAAACACCTCGTCAAACATAGCAAAACTCGACAACAGCACGAAAGAAGCTATTTCCGCTATCCAAAATAAAGATGAAAACAGACTTGAAGAGGTGGTAAAAGAGATGACCTCTCTTCGCAAAGAGGTCGAAAAACTTAAAAAATCCGTTTTTACGGATACTTTGACAAAAGCCAACAACAGACAATGGCTGTATACTAAATATATCAACGGCAGCGAACATTTCAATTACGGCGGGATCATTGTACTCATAGATATGAACTATTTTAAAGATATAAACGATAACTACGGACATATCGCAGGAGACAAGGTCCTTGAATTCGCGGCAATGCACCTCAAAAAGACAAAAGGGGATCTGATACGCTACGGCGGTGACGAGTTTTTGCTTATCTTTGACGATACGCTGTCGTTAAAAAATGTAGAAGACATCATGCATAAAAACAGAGAGCTTATCATGAAAAAAGAGCTGAAATTTAAAGAGAACAGTTTTCGTACCAGTTACTCTTACGGTATAACGCCGTTTAAAAAGAATGACAATTTTCAAGATATTTTAACCGTCATAGATTCTTTGATGTATGAGGACAAAGAGAAGCTCAGACACAGATCTGTTTTGTCCAAATGATCTGATGCACAAAGTTATCTTTTAAGATATCTTTGTTTTATGTAAATTTCATATAGTATCGGAATGATGACCAGACTCAGTACCGAAGAGGTGATAATCCCTCCGATCATAGGTGCTGCAATGCGCTGCATGATCTCGCTGCCCACGCCTTGAGAGTACATAATGGGCAAAAGACCGGCAATGATGGCAAAAACCGTCATAAGCTTAGGACGGAGTCTTCTTAGCGCGCCGTCATATATGGCGTCTTTCAGATTGGCTGCGCTGAAAGCTTCGGAGTTTTTTTGCAGAGAATTTTTGACGCTTTGCTGCAGATAGACGATCATCACTATAGCAGATTCCGATGCGATACCAAGAAGTGCGAGAAACCCTACGATCACGGCTATGCTCATGCTAAAATGCAGCATATCCATATATATAAGTCCGCCAAGAAGCGCAAAAGGAAGAGTGAAAAATACGATAAGCGATGCTATGATATCTTTTAGTGCAAAGTAGATCAGAAGCAGTACGATAAGGGTGACTGCCGGGATTATCCAGATTATCTTTGCCATCGCAGATTCTAGATACTCGCTTTCTCCGGCAAATTCCGTATAATAGCCGCCTGGAAGTTTGATGTTTTTTAAAACCTTTTGTGCCATCTTTTTATATTCAGAAGAACTCACTCCGTCTTTGGGCGTGATATAAATATAGGTGACGGGCATCGCCATCTCGCTTTTTATGATGGAGGGGCTCTCTTTGTAGGAGATATTCGCAAAGGTCGACAAAGGTACGAAACCAAGAGGCGTCTTTATCATGATATTTTTGATGGAATCAAGGGAATCTCTTTCGTTATCCTCAAGTCTCATTGTTATCGAATAGCGTTCAAGACCTTTGTACATCGTCGATATTTTTGCACCGCCTACGGCAAAAGATGTGTAATCAAGCAGAGCCTCTTTGGTGAGAGCATATCTTTTGAGTGCCTCTTCGTTTATGTCTATATTTAAATAGTATCCGGCAGTGGTCTTGTCTGCAAAAACGGACATCGTCATCTTCTGTGCTTTGAGCTTTTGTTCTATCTCTCCCGCATAGAGCTGCAGTTTTTTTGCATCGTCGCCGTAGAGTTTTATTCCTATGGGTGTGCGGATACCGCTTAAAAGCATATCTATACGCCCTTTGATGGGATATGTCCAGGAGTTGACAAGCCCCGGTACATGCAAGGCGTTTTCCATCTCGTCTTGAAGTTTTTTGTATGTCATTCCTTTTGGCCATTCGTTTTGCGGTTTAAAAGTGATGATGGTTTCAAGCATTCCAAGAGGAGCGGGATCCGTTGCCGTATCTGCTCGTCCCCCTTTTCCAAAGACGGTGTTTACTTCGGGGAAACTTTTAAGTATCTTGTCGGTTCTTTGTGTGAGTTCTTTGCTCATATCGATGCTGGTTCCATACGGGGTCACGGGCATATACATGAACGTCTCTTCGTTGAGAGTCGGCATAAACTCCCATTTTAAAGAATTAAAAAGAGGGTACATGTAAGCCAGCGAGGCAAAAAGCAGGACTAAAACGATATATTTGAATTTTAATCCGTAAGTAAGCAGAGGACGATAGATATAGGTAAAAATTTTGTTTAAGATGTTTTTTTCTTCCGAAGGTATTTTCCCTCCCAAAAAGTAGATCATCAGTACGGGTACAAGAGTGATGGAGAGTATCGCTCCCGCACTCATTGCAAAAGTTTTGGTAAATGCCAGAGGCGTAAATAGCATCCCCTCCTGTCCCGTCAAAGAGAAGATGGGAAGAAAGGAGACGACGACCAGGATAAGCGCAAAAAAGATGGGACGTCCGACGAGCTGAGAGGACTTTATGATGGCGTCGATTCTCTCTTGTTTACCTATTTCGCCTGTTGTCTGCAGTTTGTGAAGTGTCTGATGCGCATTTTCTATCATGATGATGGACGCATCGACCATCGCACCGATCGCGATCGCGATACCTCCAAGACTCATGATGTTCGAACCGATACCAAAGAGCTTCATAAGCAAAAATGTCATACCGATCGTGATGGGCAGGATGATAAGTACGATAAGCGAACTTCTTAGATGCATCAAAAACAGCGCGATGACGACAATAACTATGAGAGACTCTTCAAAAAGCGTATGTTTCAGTGTATCCACCGCTTTATCTATCAAGCCGGAGCGATCATAGACCGTTGTCACCTTCACCCCCTCGACTTGAAGCTGGCTCAGTCTTTTTTTTACGTTTTGTATGGTTTTGTAGACATCTGCGCCGTATCTGACTATGACTATTCCGCCGACGACTTCTCCTTTGCCGTCAAGATCGGCGATACCGCGTCTGCTTGCCGGAACTTTTTCCACTCTTGCTATGTCTCCGAGGGTAAGAGGCGTGCCGTTTTTTTCGGTTATGACGAGGTTCCTTATATCATTTAGGTCCTTTACATAGCCTTCTGCCTGTACCATCCATTCATAACCGTTTTTTACGACTATGCGTCCACCCGTGTTATCGTTATTTTTTTTGAGTATTTTTACAACGTCCTGTATCCCTAGATTGTAGCGCACGAGCATGTCGTTGTTTATGCTTACTTGATACGTCGGTATGAATCCGCCTACGGCCGCTACTTCGCTTACTCCGTCAACGCCTAAAAGAGCATTTTTGTAATAGTAATCCTGCAGAGTCCTCAGTTCAGAGAGGTTCTTGGTTTTAGAGGACAAAGCATATTCATATACCCAGCCTACGCCGCTTGCATCGGGTCCAAGAGAAACATGCAGACTTTTTGGCAGAGTGGAACCTATGGATGAAAGCTGCTCGAGAACTCTGCTTCTGGCTTCGTAGATGTCGCTGCCCTCTTTAAAGATGATATAGACAAGGGCGTTCTCATAGCTTGAAAATCCTCTGACCGTTTTTACGCCCGGTGTGGAAAGAAGGGCGGTGATGATCGGGTAAGTACCCTGCCTGTCTATGATGTCGGGTGATTGTCCCGCCCATTTTAGCTGCAGTATGACTTGTGGGGGAGAGATATCCGGAAGTGCGTCAAGAGAGGTGTTTCTCATCGACCAGATCGAGCTTCCAATGAGTACAAGTGTAAAAGTCAGAAGTAAAAATCTGTTTTTGACGCTGAATCCTATCAGTTTTTCGATCATCATAGACTCCTAATACAGCCCGTTTATCTGTGCGTCGCTGTCCATCATAAACAGAGCGTTGTTTACGACTTCATCACCTTCATTGAGACCTTTTACGATGTATGTCTGTGCATTCAGTTCTTTTGCATCCACGCTTTTTGGTTCGTATTCTCCTTCATATTCACCTTTTATAAAGACATAGTATTTTTTGTTCTTAAAGATGACAGCGGTCGATGGAAGCGTGAGATAGCTTTTTTGTTTCATTTTTGCTATTACGGTCACGTACATATTTGGAAGCAGTGCATCGTCTTTGTTTTTAACATCGAGCCTTAGAATCGAGAGAGCGTCTTTTTTGCTCAGCATCGGGTAGAGATTTTCCTTATATGCTTTGAAATCTCCTACCGGAGAAACTACTTTAAAATCCGTAAATTTTGGAATAAGAGGGATATCTTGAGGCATGATCGAGATTTCCGCCCATACGTCTTTTAGATTTACGATGGTAAAAAGCTTTTGTTTCATCGAAAATGCAGAACCTTTTACGATATTTTTTTCAAATATATAGCCGCTTGCAGGCGCGTAGATGTTCGTATGTCGCGATACTTTGCAGTCGATCTTTATATCGTCGACCTCTTGTGCGGAAACGCCCAGAAGCAGAAGCTTCTCTTTGGCACTTTCAAGCATCGCTTTGTTGGGGATCTTTCGTATATATTTTAAAGTGTTTAGGTACTCCTCTTTTGCACGTAGGACCTCCGGCGAGTAGACTGTTGCCAAAAGAGCACCTTTTTTGACATATTCATAACGCTTGTCAACTTTAAGATCTTCGATATATCCGCCGAATCTCGGTGTTACGTCATAGATATTGGAATCGTTCTCTTTTATGTAGCCGTAATACTTTTTAGTCTGTGAACTCTCAGTTTTTTTTACTTTTACGGTCTGGACGTTAAAAAGCTGTTTTACCGTTACCTCTTTTGAGAACAAAAAAGTGTATAAAAGAAGTAGGATCGTCAGTATTTTCATAATCATTCTCCCGTCAGTGCATCAAGAGATGCTTTGGTTTTATTGAATTCGGCCGTCACCTGTATAAGCTGTTCTTCGAGTTTAAGCTTTTTGCCCAGCATATCGATATACTCAAAAAGCGTGTCGCCGCTTTTTACCGAACTGTCGACAAGCTCGAAAAGATGTTCTATCTGCGGCATGGATTGATCTGTTATGATCTTGTATACTTTGTAGTTCTTTTGCAGATTTTCGTAAAGCTGTGCGATACGGGAGACCAGCTTTTCTTTTAAGTCATTTCTTTGCGAACTTTTTGCAAGAAGCAGCTTTCTTGCTTCTTCGCGGCTCTCTTTTTCACTGCCGTATAGCGGCAGTGATGCACCGACGGTCACGGTCGCATAATCCGGATGATTTTCTCTGTAGTAATACCCGGCTTGTATATAAGGATCGATCTTCTCAGCAAGCTCTTTTATGTGAAGATCCGCTTTTTGTATCTCTACTTCTGCATCCCTTACATGCAGGGCGCTTGAATCGAGCACTCTGTTCTCATAAAACGTAAGGTTCTGCGGTTTATCCACACTCAAAGATATGTCCAGAGTTTTAACTTTTCTGCCCGCAAGATAAGAGAGTTTTTCATAAAGCGAGTTTTTGAGAGTCTGTAGAGAGCTTTTTTTGATCATAAGATCGCTAAGGGCGAGCTTTGCCGACATCAGTGCCAGATGGGTGTTGCTTGAAGTGATGTTGTAGGCTTCGTCCAGTGCAATGTTTTGGTTTGTGATGTTGATATAAGAATCTAAGATACCAAGCTGTTTTTGGACATCCCAGAGCGAATAGGCCGTTATTCGTATCTCTTTTTTCAGCTCAGATCTTAGATTTTCAAGACTCATATCCAAAAATCTTTTTTTAGAATCGACCTTCTGCTCTTGAGCATCTCTTTTGCCGAAATAGGGAATCTTTTGTTTGATGTTCACGGCACTGAACTGCATCGGTTCGAGTGTACGATCAGAAGGGTTGTCGAACTGTATGTCGCTTACGGTAAAAGAGATGTCGGGATTGGAAAAGTTTCTGGCACGGTTTTTTTCATTTTCGACAGCAGAAAGACGCTCCTGTATACTTTTTAAAGAACCATGATGGTTCAAACTGTACTCTATGATACCCTCAAGGGTATCGCCTTGCAGCAAAGACATCAGAAAAAGTAAAGACAGAAACGTTTTCATCATCTGCTTCTTTAGATATTAAGCGATGTTTTTATACGCACTTTTTTACCTTCGGCAGGAGCGATGTATATCCATACCTGCCAGGTTCCGCTCATAGAAAAATCTATACGAGCTTCATAGTTTCCGTTTCCTAATGATTTTGCTTCTACCTCTTGCTCCATGCGGGGCATCCCGGGCATCTCGGGCATGAATGCTTTGACCTTTACTTTTGCGTCTTTGTATTTTAGATGTAAAAGAAGTGTATTACTACCGGGAGTGAGAGGTTTTTCGGAACTGATTGTTACCTCCGTTTTGCCTCCTTGTACCGTTTTTTCAAAAGCCGCGGCTTGAAGAAGCGTTACTGTGAGGATAAGAGCCGTAAATATTTTTAGTAATTTTTTCATATCGAATCCTTTTTTTGTTTTCATATAATTATATTTGAGGTTTGTGAGGAGTTTGTGAGTTATAATACTTTATGATGAAAATTTTACTGCTAGAAGACGATACGGTCTTATCGGACATACTGATAGATTTTCTGCAAGAATCACACAGCGTGACGCATACGTACAGTATGCAAGAAGCTCTCAGACTCAGCGAAGACAATTCGTACGATCTGTATATTTTCGATATCAACGTCGTGGACGGAGACGGATTGACCCTGTTGCGAGAACTTCGGAGCTTTTATGACGAGACGCCGACTATCTTTATAACGGCTTTTCATGATACGAAATATCTGACAAAAGCGTTCGCATCGGGAGGAAACGATTTTATACGAAAGCCCTTCGAGCTTGAGGAACTTTCTGCCCGTATAGAAAACATTAAAAAGCATTTCGGATTGAACCAAACGCTGATTATAGGCGAAGAGATGGAGCTAAATACCCAGACGCATATCCTCAAAACTTCAAAACACCTGTTTCATCTGACGGCCAAAGAGAGTGAGCTTCTGCTCTATCTTTACAAACATAAGAACCGTGTAGTAAGTACGGACGAGATACTTCAAAATCTTTGGAAGTATGATGATCTGCCCTCATCGGATGCAGTGCGTACGCTTATAAAAGAGCTTCGAAAATATGTGGGTAAAGAGCATATCATAAATATAAGAGGCGAAGGGTACAGATTTGAATAGGTTAGAGAAAAGGTCTTTTTCATCTTTTTTACTGCTATACATCGGTTCGTCGTTTTTATTTCTGGCGATGTCGGGTTTTTGGTACTATAAAGCTCAAAAAAACGCATTGGAAAACACCGTTTACTATAAACTGCAACACTACAGCGATACCATAAGCGGGCTTATCATCAACGCACAGATGCACGGCACTGTTTTAAAAATTCCAAGACTTGAAGAGGGGTATGAATATTTTTTGGTAAGAACGGATGAGAAGCGGGTATTTCAAAACAGTTATTTTCAGGAAAACGGCTATACGTTTTTAGCATCGACCTCTCCTCAGGAACATCTGAATATCAGATATGTCGTGGTCAAAACGGACGAATATCATAAAAAACTGCTTTCTTTGAGAAAAGAGGTCTTATCCGTGATGACGGTCATATTTTTGCTGATAGTTTTGATCTCGTTTGTACTGGCGAAGCTTTTTATGCGTCCGATCCATCAAAAAGTCCTGCAGATCGAACAGTTTATCCAAGATATCTCTCATGAGCTAAATACTCCCGTCACCGCGCTGCAGATGAGCTCAAAAAGGGCGATGCAAAAAGGTGTTTACGACGAGAAGATACTAAAAAATATCTCCATCAGCACCAAACAGCTCTACACCATATACAGATCCCTTTCATATCTCAGCTTTTCGGACAGATCAAAAGAAGTACGGACAATAAATCTAAAAGAGATAATAAAAGAGGTTGTGGAATTTTACAGTGAGCTTTGTCTTGCAAAGAACATCGCTATTATCCTGCATATGGAAGATGCGTTTTTGAAGATGGATGAAGACAGGGCAAGGCTTCTTTTTTCGAACCTTCTCTCAAACGCCATAAAATACTCTATGCCCGATAAAAGGATAACGCTTACTTTGACAAAAAACAGATTTCTCATACAAGATGAGGGTGTCGGTATCGAACAGGAAAGTTTAAAAAGGATATTTGATCTTTATGAGAGGGGTTCTAAGCTCGCAGGCGGTTTTGGCGTGGGGCTCAGTATCGTCAAACAGATATGCGACGAAGCGGGTATAAAGATAGAAGTAGAATCCAGACTCAATCAAGGCAGCAGTTTTAAGCTTAGCTGGGAGGCGGTCTCAGATGAGTCCTAGCTCCGCCAAGATCGGTTTGATCCCTTTTGTTATCTCGAGAAGTTCTTCATAAAAAGTACCTTCAGCTCTGTCTTCAGCTATCCATTCTTCGATACGCTTTATCGTTTCGGATTTTTCATCTTCGCTTAGATGAGGTGCTTTTTCTACTTCCTCTTTTATCTTTTGTAAATGGGTATGGTCTTTGTGTGAACTCATAACTCTCTCCTTAGTAGTTTTTGTATTTGCCGGACTTTACGTCTTGGCGGATGTCGTCAAGTTTTTCTTGTAAGATATCTATCAAGATGTTTGCCGCCTTATTGTCGTCGGCTTCGGGAACATCCCAGTCGCTTATTTTCATATTTGCTTTAAACAGGAGCTCAAGAGCGTTTTGTATCTCTTCTTTTCTGCCTGCCAGTTCTTTTTGTATCACATCCATATCAAATCCTTTTATAGGCAATCAATTCTACAAGAGCAAGCCTTAAAGTTCTATGTTAAATTCTAGTTTTTTGCTCTTGAGGGCATAAAGGGAGGTTTGGCAAACCAGATGAGCACGATCAGACTTAAAAAGATGTAGCCCGAAATCAGCAGGATATCGTCGTTGGCTCTAGTCAGCGCCTGCTGATTGATAACATGGTTTATAAAAGAGAGCGGCGGGATAGACATCTTGGAGACAACGGCCGAGAACTGTTCGGTAGCATGAGAAAATCTTGTTATCTGCTCACTGTAAAGAGCATGATGGTAATCTCCCCTTGTCGTCCACATGCTCACGGCTATGGAAGTCCCGAAACCTCCGCCGAGGATCCTCAGAAAATTCACCACGCCCATAGCAGAAGCTATTTTTGAGGGATGGATTTCGGATATGATGATACTAGTCAGCGGCACAAAGAACATCGCCATCCCGATACCCATGAGAAGTCTCGGAAGAGACGCATGGATAATATCTATGTCCGTTGTAAAGTTTGCCATCCAGAAATAACTTAGCGCAAAAAGTATAAAGCTTACACTTACCAGGACCCGAAGGTTCAGGCGGTGCAGATTGTTGCCCACTATCGGCGAAAATAAAAAAGCAAATATTCCGACCGCCGCTGAAGCAAATCCTGCCCAAAAAGCGGTATAGCCAAGTTGTGTCTGCAGCCAAAGGGGAAACACGACGCCTCCTCCCAAAAAAACCGTATACCCCAAAGCAATACTTACTGTGCCTATGGTAAAGTTCCTGTTCTTAAAAAGTGTGAGATCGATGACGGGATGATCATCGTAAAGCTCCCAGGCGATAAAAAAACAAACTGCAATGAACGCCGTAATTCCCAAAGTGATGATGGTATTAGATTCAAACCAATCAAGCTCGTTTCCTTTGTCAAGCATTATCTGAAGGGTGCCGACCCCGACGACAAGTAGTGCTAGACCAATAAAATCGATAGGGAACTTCGATGTATTCGTTTCACGTTTTTTAAGCATCTGCCAAACGACAAAAGAGCTTATAACTCCTATAGGAACATTTATGTAAAATATCCACGACCAGGAAAAATTATCCGTTATATATCCTCCCAGAAGCGGTCCGGCGATAGGGCCTATAGTAGCCGTCATAGCCCAAAAAGCAAGGGCCAGACCTTTTTTGTGCTGCGGATAATTTGCCAAAAGCAGGCTTTGAGACAGAGGCATCATCGGTGCGGCGACGGCTCCTTGGAGCACTCTTGCCGCAATAAGCATCTCGTAAGTGGGAGAAAGTCCGCACATCATGGAAGTGACGGCAAACAGAAGTGTCGAAAAAACAAAAAGTCTGACCTCACCAAAACGTTTTGCAAGCCAGCCTGTCAGCGGCATAGAGATTGCGTTTGAGGCGGTAAACGCCGTAATGACCCATGTCCCTTGAGTAGAAGTGACACCCAGATTGCCTGCGATAGAGGGGATGGAGACATTGGCAATGGTGGTGTCTAGTACCTGCATAAAAGTTGCCAGCGCAAGCGCTATGGTGACCAATGCAAGCAAAGGAGCGGGAAGAGTCTCGTGTTCGTTCATGAATTTTGTTTGATGATCTCGTCTGCGATCAGTTCAGATTCTTTGAGGGCATTTGGATAAAGCCTGTAATTTTTATCGCTGTTTTTCTCCAAGATCGCGTGTTTGAGCAGACTGCCGTTTTTCTTATGGACATCTACGGTCACGGACATAGAGTTTCCTACCTGCAGAGGATGTTTTTTGAGCTCTTTTTCATTCAGCAGTATGCGCACGGGAATACGCTGAACGATCTTGATCCAGTTGCCGCTCGCATTTTGTGCCGGGAGCAGTGAAAATACCGCTCCCGTTCCGGGTGCGATCCCTTTTACCGTTCCATGATATACTACATCCTTACCGTACACGTCGGAAGTCAGAGTAACATTTTGGGAAACGCTTATATTTTTTAACTGCGTTTCTTTAAAGTTCGCATCTACCCAAAAGCCTTCGGTCGGTACAATAGAAAGCAGAGTGGACGCCGTACTTACGTTCTCTCCGATTGTAAAATTCTTTTTCGCAATCATACCGCTTATAGGTGCCAGAATATTGCATCTTTTCATGTTCAGATAGGATTTTTCAACCCGTACGACAGCATTTTTTATTTCGGGATTCTGTGAGAGATCCGTATCTTTTACGATGGCGTTTAAGGAGAGCAGTTTTTTGCGGGCTATCTCCAGCCTTTGTAACGCTGCTTCGTACGTATATTTCAAATTTTTGAACTTTTCGTCCGTGATTGCGTTCTTTTTAATAAGGAACTCGTTTCGTTTTAGATCGTCTTTGGTTTTGTTGAGATTCACTTCAGCCAGAGAGATCGCATCTTTTGCTTCCTCTTTTTGTACTTGAAGCTGCTTTATTCTTCGAACCGTTTTTGCAAGATTCGATTTTGCTTCCTCAAATGCAAGGTTGGCATTGCGGGAATCTATGTGTCCCAACACTGCTCCCGCTTTTACGTACTGCATTTCGCTGACAAGTACGTCATCGACAGTACCGGCGGTCTGCGGCGTTACGTATACGATGTTTTGTCCGACGTAAGCGTTATCGGTCGATTCATAGAATTGAGCGAACATATAATAATAAAGTGTATAACCTCCGCCTGATATGATAAAAAAGAGCGCAAGGAGGATAAGTATATTGTTTCTTTTTTTCTTTTTGTTTTTTGTTGATTCTTGTAATTCGGACAAAATATCCCCTTTAAATAACTATGTAAAGGAAATTTTATCACATAAATTTAAATAGATAGTAGTATATGCATATATTTTATTTGGAGATTCTAAAAAGCCTGCATGTCGGAAGATATGCAGGCCGAAAGTTTTAGTATTTGAGAGTAAGATTTGTATAAAAATAGCGTCCAGGCTCGTTTAAAAGCATCACACTGCCGCCGCCGCTTAAGAGCGTTAGATCCGCGTAAGTATTGCTTATGGCGTATGTAGTGTCAAAAACGTTGTCGACGCCAAGGTCAAGTTTTACATGCTTGTTAAAAGAGTGAGAGACTTTCATGTTCAGTACAGACCAGCCGTCTATCGCCTGCTCTTTGTCATCACTGTCATATCTGCTCCATGCATCGGTCGCTATGGTTTCCGCTTTTACATAAGAGTCTTTTTTGTACTCGTAAGTAAGTGCCAGATTGCCTTTTAAAGGCGTGATATTTGGAAGGTCTCTGTCTGTTTGGTTCGTTGCAAGCGTGTCTTTGCGGCCTACCTGATAGTTCACTCCGCCGTCTAAAGTAAGAGCATCGGAGATGAAATACGAACCGTTCATAGAGATACCGTAGATAGACGCATCTATGTTTTCATATTTTGTGGCGGTTGAACTTTGGTTGTTGTAGATAATATAATCTTTTAGTTTTGAATAAAACGCTTTTGTTTTAAGTATAAAGCTGTCGTAGTTGCTTTCCAAACCGAGATCGGCTTCGTAATTCTTGACCTGATCAAGATTTTGGTTTCCAAGAACAGTACCTGCGCTTGATTTAAAATAAAGTTCTTTGGCATCTGGAACGCGGGAAGATTTTCCGATACCGAAAATAAGTTTGTTGTTTGCGTTTAGTTTATAGTTTGTCAAGATGTTCAAGCTGAGCGCGTCATAGTTTCTTGTGTCATAAGCATTTGATTTTATATCCGTCGAGTCGTAGCGGATTCCCATTTTAAACGAGAAAGCATCAAAACTGCGGCTTAGCTCTGAAAATATCGCTGCATTGTTCGTATAGGCATCAGGGATACTGTCTCTGTTGAGATAGACGCCGTTTTTATAATATCTTCCGTTCCAGTTGCGTTTGCTTCCGTCAAGCCCGATAAGCAGTTCATACGCACCTGCATCAAGAGTATTTTTGATCTTTGCACCCTGTGTGTTGGTCGTCAGATGGCTTGTTACCTCGTTTGCGATGTTGGTTGCAGCTACCCTGTAAAGCGTAGACATCGGGTGATCGACGTCTGTCGCATAGTATTGCAGTTCAAGTTTTTTAGAAAAATCGCCAAGCTTTTTTATCTCATATGTTACATCGTAGATGTTTGAGTTGTCGTAAAGTGCGTCCATAGGTGTTGAAGGATAAAGGATATCGTCACTTCTGTTTGCCGTATAGCTGAGACGAAGTTCTTGATTTTCAGTCGGCGTGACAAACGCTTTCGCCATGATCGTCTTTTTCTCATATGCTTGGAGGTCGTTGTATTGTGTTTGATATTTGTTTCCTGCCGGTACATTGTTTTTGATCATCTGATCGTTGAAATCATCACCGTTGCCGTCTTTGTATTGATCACTTGTTTCCGCAGAACCGCTTAGCATCAAGCGAATGAGGTCGTTCCCTCCGCTTACAGTGGCACCGATTTTTTTGTAGTTGAAACTTCCAAATCCAAGATCAAGCTCCCCATGGAGATCTTTTTGGGGTTTTTTGCTTTTCATCGATACCGCACCGCTGAGAGTACCGAAATTCTCTACATCATACGGTCCTTCAATAATACTGATACTGTCGATGTTGTTGGCAAGTACATGCGAGACAGGCGGGTCCATTCTGTTCGGGCATGCTCCGTATGTCTTTGTTCCGTCCACTAAGACGTTGATGTCGTCTTTTCTCATCCCTCTTAAAATGATATCGTTTGCGATACCGCTGCGGCGGTTGACAGAGATAGAGGGGATCGCTTTTTGCAGAGCATCGGCCAGATCCGCGGATTTTATCTGTTCATGGCTGACATCGCTTAGCGTCGTAGAATCGACGTTGATGGCTTCAAGTTTTATGTCTTCTGCCATCAAAGCTGCTGCACAGGCAAAAGAAAGCAGTATAAATCTGTTTAATTTCATTCATTTCTCCTAGTTTGTCTTACGACAATCATAGGAAAAAAGTGTTACAGAAGTGTTAAGAAGCCCGTTTTTAGGCGGTATTTACGCGATTTTGTATTAATATTTATTTTTAAAGTCTCTTTAAGAATTATCAAGAGCTTTTGATATTTATGCCCTATAAAAACTGCATTGTCACACAGTGAAGCGAGCCGTGCTGGCGGATCAATACGGAACAGTCAACCGCGACAACGTCCCTGTCTTTAAAGAAATTTCTAAATACCGCCAACGCTTCTTCATCCTGTCTAACGCCGTAAGTCGGTACTATGACCGCATCGTTGATGATCAGAAAGTTAGCATAAGTCGCAGGAAGTCTTTCGCCGTCATAATAGATCGCATCGGTAAAAGGAAGCGGAATAAGATCTAAGCTATGCTGTTTTGCCAGCTCTTTTAGCTGCTCTTGCATCTTGAAAAGCTGTTCATAATGTTCGTCGTTTTCATCTTCACATGTAAGGTACATGATTGTTTTTTCATCCACGAATCTTGCAAGAGTATCGATGTGAGAGTCCGTATCGTCTCCTGCTAGATAACCGTAATCAAGATAGAGCACTTCATCAACACCGAGTTCCTCTTTTAAAAGCTGTGTCGTCTCCTCTTTGGAGTAAGAGGCGTTTCTGTTTTTATTGAGCATGCACTCTGAAGTAGTGAGCAGCAGCCCTTTAGAGTTGCTCTCGATTGCACCGCCTTCTAGAATAAAATCGATCGTCTTCATCGGTGTCTTGTATGTCGCTGCCAAAGCGCGGCTCATCTCATTGTCTTTGTTTGCGTCAAACTTTGAACCCCATCCCGTGAAGGTAAAATCCAAAAGCTTTTTCTCGCCGTTTTCTATGATGGAGACGGCGCTGCAGTCTCTTGCCCATGTATCGTTTGTCTCAAACTGGACATACTCTATGTTTTCATTTTCTCTAAAGTAGCTTTTGACTAACTCGATGTCATCGCAGACTACCAAACATCTCTCATATTTTGCGATGGCGTTTATGATGTTCACAAAATTTTCTCTTGCTTCTTCAAGGTAATCCGTCCAGTCGCTTTTTTCATGCGGAAAGATAACTTGGACGAAACTTTGTTTTTCAAATTCGCCGGCAAAGCATCTTTTTTGCCGACAATGGGATATAATTTCACTATGGCGCATATAAACCTCAATAAAAAATCATTTTTTAATAATCTCGACATTATCGCACAATTAACATCATCTAAAGATAAAATCGCGGTAGTCCTAAAAGATAACGCATACGGGCACGGGCTTTCATTTATGGCTCCTCTTTGTCAAGAGTACGGCATAAAAAAAGTTGTCGTAAGAAATCAAGCCGAAGCCCTTAAAGTTAAGGACTTTTTTGAGTATATTCTGGTTCTTGCAGATATTCCCGATGTCCCTGTAAGAAATGCCGTATATACGATAAATACCATAGATGCGGTAGAAAAATTCCCGAAAAATACAAGAGTGGAGATAAAGACTGACAGCGGCATGCACCGCAACGGCGTCGGTATAGAGGAACTTGAAAAAGCATTTCTTTTGTGTATTGAAAGAGGTCTGCATATAGAGGGTGTATTTACTCATCACAGAAGTGCGGATGAACTTTCAAGTGAGTTTTTTGTTCAGGAAAAGAACTTTCGAAAAATAAAAGAGCATGCGCTCGCTCTTGCAAAAAAATACCGGATACAAAAATTGAACTTTCATTCTCAAAACTCCGCCGCACTTTTTCGTGCGGGAGAATGCTTGCATGACATGGCAAGGATCGGTATAGCTACTTACGGATGTCTAAGCCCGGATAAAACACTTTACAAAGGTTCTTATGCAGAGGATTTAAAACCGGTACTTTCGTTGTACGCTTCTAAAATAGCGACACGTACGTTAAAAGCAGGCGAACGCTTAGGGTACGGCGGGATCTTTGAAGTAGATAAAGAGACGGTTGTCAGTATATATGATCTTGGTTATGCGGACGGGCTTTTGCGAAAAGCGTCAAACAACTATAAAACACCTGAAGGATACAGATTACTGGGACGTATCTCTATGGATAATCTATTCTTGGACACGGATAAAGAAGAGGTTTGTATCTTCAACGACGCAAACAGTTATGCAGATTCTTGTGATACAATAGGATATGAAGTTCTAGTCGGTATGAGGGAGTATATCAAAAGGAGTTTTGTATGAAAAAATGGAGTGCAAGTTTTAGATTTTGGCATTGGGCAAATGCAGTCGTCATCGTAGGACTTATAGGTACCGTCTTGCTAAGAAAAGGTTTCCTCAGTTATAAAGCAAATGCGCAGATCATCCTAGACAAGCTCACGGCGATCGATGTCAGCATTACGCTGGATCAGGCAAAGACAATAGCAAAAGCGATCCGCGCGCCTATGTGGGAATGGCATATCATTTTAGGGTACGTATTGGCGTTTTTAGTCGTTTACCGCATACTTCTTTTCTTTACGCAAAGCGGAAAACAAAGTTTTCGATTTAAAGAGCTGAACATGCACCATAAACTTGTAAGTATGGGGTATATCGGTATCTATGCAGTACTCTTTTTTATGACGATAAGCGGTTTAGTCATACACTTTTATCAAGAACTCGGCCTGCTTAAAGATAGTGCAGACGAGATCAAAGATGTTCATGAAGCCGTTTATCAGGTGGTTTTATATTTCGTTCCTCTGCATATAATAGGGGTAGTCATAGCCGATATAAAAGAGGAAAAGGGGATCGTTTCAAATATAATAAACGGAGGCTAGAACCAGAGAAAATTTCTCTAGTTCGCATCCGGTTTTGGAGTCGAAGCAGTGACCGCAGGAAGCTGCGGGTAGATGATGGTCGGTTTTTTGCCTTCAAGCGATCCGAAAAATGCTTGAATGTCCGCGGCCTCTTTGTCGCTGATCTTAATACCCAGCTGGATACGCCCCATCTCCTGGATCGCCTCTTTCAAGGTAGCTACCGCACCGTTATGAAAATATGGAGCGGTCTCGGTGATGTTTCTTAAAGTAGGAACTTTTACAAGACCGTTCTTGTTCCCTGCAAAATCTCCTATATGCGCGTATTTATACGGAGCTGCCACGCCAAAAGGCTGCATCTCTCCGCCTAAAGCTATGCCTGTATGACAAGAGGTACAGCCTTTGTCTATAAAAGTCTTCAAACCTCTTTTTTGCGTCGCGTTTAGTGCTTTGTCGTTTCCTCTTAAAAACTTATCGTACGGTGCAGGAGTGACAAGCGTACGTTCAAACGTAGCGATAGTATCGGCTACGAGTTCAAACGTTATCTTTTTATCTCCGTAAGCTTTTTTGAACTCTTTTACATATCGAGGCATCGAAGTAACGACGGCTACTATATGTTCTGGAGTCGCTGCCATCTCCGGCGCAGCCTGGATAGGACCCTGCGCCTGATTTTCTACATCGGGTGAGCGCCCGTCCCAAAACTGTGAACTGAAAAACACCGCGTTATAAACTGTCGGAGAGTTCAAATGGTGCGGATTTGCCGTCCATTTATGTCCGATTGCCGCACTTACACCGTCAACTCCTCCTGTTGCCAGGTTATGACAGGTATTACAACTGATAAGCCCGCTTTTTGAAAGCCTGGTATCAAAGAAAAGCTCTTTTCCGAGTTTTACTTTCGCTTTGGTAATAGGATTTTTCGGGTTATCTATAAGCTTGTAAAGCTGTGCTTTATTCGCAGGGATCGGTACCAATCCCGCGTTTTTTGCCTCTTTCATAAGAGGTGTGGCAGTCAAAGCCACGGCAGTAACCGCACTAAGTACAGCAAATTTCATAATTCTCTCCTCATTCAATGGATAATTTTTATCGTTTAGAATTATAATCTTAACGAACTTAAATGATAATTATCTATTTTTTCCTTGTCCCATTCCAGGACCCATCCCTTGACCGGAGCATTTTTTCATTCCCTGTCCCATTCCTTGGTTCATTCCAGGGCCCATTCCTTGACCGGAACATTTTTTCATTCCGTTTTTTTGCATTTTTTTGTTTCTCATCTCGTTTCTCTGATGGATTTGAAACTCTCTTTTATTGATAACGCCGTCCCCGTTCGTATCGATATCCGAAAAATTCGGAGCATTTTGCGCATTGCGCATCATTCTTCCCTCTTCGGCTTTCTCTTTCATCCTCTCCTGACGTTCATAATTAAACTCTTTTTGAGTTATCTTTCCGTCTTTATTTGTATCATAATCACCAAATGAAGGCATGTTATTACCCATTGCCGCCATTAGCGAACCGCAGACCACGAGACTTACAATTGTTAAACGTTTCATTTTAAACTCCTTTAGTGTTTGAAAAATATTATCGCAGATTATATATTAGCGCATCGTTAAAATAAATATGCTACCGTTATTTTTTGATTTTACTTTTATTTTTATGTCCATAGCATCCGCGAGTCTTTTTACGATGTCCAGTCCGATTCCGCTGCCGTGTTCTCCGCTGTATGAGCGTTCAAAGATCTTGTCCGGTTCTTTTATGCCTTTGCCGCCGTCTTCGATATATAAACTGTTTGTATCTTTGTATATTTTGATGAAACCGTTCTTTGAATTATATTTGCAGGCATTTGAGATAATGTTTTGCAGTATCTGCTTCATAGCATGCTGGTTCAGTTTTGCTTGAAAATTTTGACACTCAACGTCAAAATTGATGTCCGGATAGATAGGTTTTTGGATCTGTACGATCTCGTTTACCACTTCACATACATTGATAAAACTCATCTGAAATGTTTCTTCTTGAAGCAAAACGGTCAGATTTTCATGGAGTTCGGAGATGGTCTGTACGCTTTTGTTCAGTCTGAGCAGTGCATTGTTTTCTTTTAAGTCCTGATTTTTTTGCAGAATCTTCATATTGAGTTTTATGGAAGTAACGGGAGTATTTAGATCATGTATGAGATCTTTTGCGAATTTGTCTAATTTTGAGATGCTCTCTTCAAGAGGATTAAGTGCACTTTTTGCCAGCTTATAGCTGATAAATCCGAATAGAACGAGTAAGAAAAGCTGAACCAAGATGATCTTTACTCTGATACGAAACAGTTTCTGGTAAAAACCCTCGGCAGGTTTATGAACTATAAGATAGTACCTGTTATGGTTCATAGGCAGATATTTTATAAACTCATCGTTTTGGATCTTAAAGTTTCTGATATCTATATATTTATCTATTTTGTTTGTGAAAGAGTGACGGTACGAAGAGGGAAATTTTTCCAGACTTTCACCCATCTTGATCTGTCTGGCGTACTCTATAAGAGAGAACTCTTCGGTTTTTAAATACTGTTCTCTTATCTGCTGTTGATAGAAATACCCTGCAGCGAGGATCAAAACGGCGACACTTAAAAAATAGGTAACAAAAAATTTTAAAAACGCTTTTTTTTCATGATGATGCAAGACGGTATCCTATCCCTTTTACGGTCGATATGGGAAGACCGATCTTACGAAGCTTGTTTATATATACTCTCAGCGAGCCTTCGCTCATCTCTCTCCCTTCGCCCAGAGTATTCAAGATATTTTCTTTGAGCACCGTTTTATCGATATTTTGAAAAAGAATTTTCGTTATGTAAAGCTCATACGGAGAGAGCGGAAGAAATTTGCCGTTTTGGTAGAGTTCATCTTTTGAGATCATAAAATAAAAAGTACCCACTGCTATTTTGTCCGAATAGGTATGGTACTGTTTTTTCAACAAAGCTTTGATACGGATCAGAAGTTCGTCAAAATCAAAAGGTTTTTTTATATAATCATCCGCACCCGAACCAAACCCATGCGAAAGCGAGACGATATCGGTGAGTGCCGTAATAAAGATGGCTGGAGTATCGTACCCGCTTTCTCTCAAACTCTTTAAAAGCTCAAACCCGTCCAGATGAGGGACATTTACGTCAAAAAGCAGGATATCGAACTGCTTTTCGAATGTGTACTCCAGTGCTGCCTCTCCGTCTTGGACGTGAATGACCTTAAATCCGTCGGCTTCCAACAGTTCGACCAATGTTTCGGACAATACGACATCATCTTCTAAAAGTAATATGCTTGACATAGCAGGAAGTATATTTAAACATGCGTTAACACAGTGTTAATGTTTATTTTAAGTCAAAGAATAATAATTTTCTTTTAACAAATTATTTAATAATTAGAAGTTATAATCTTTTTCATGAATTATGAAAACTTATTAAGAAAACATGGATTAAAAGTGACTCCTCAAAGATTGGGGATACTCACGCTTATGGAAACACGCGGTCATATTAACGTGGATGAGATGTACAATGAAATAAAAAAACAGTTTCCCTCGATCTCTCTGGCTACGATGTATAAAAATATAATTGCAATGACGGAAACTTCGCTTATCAAAGAGGTGAAGGTTCCGCAGCAAAAAACAAGGTTCGAGATAGTCAAATCACCTCACGGGCATCTTTTATGCGACAGCTGCGGTGATTTTGTAGATATCGAGCTGGATATCGACGGATTGATAGAGGATGTCTCTAAAAAAAGCCGTTATAAACTGCTGGACACCAGTTTAGTTTTTTGCGGCATATGCCCGGGGTGTGCTTAAAACACGTCTGCACATCCAATATCTTTTTCTCCAATAGGGGTTGTTTATACTCGATATGATGACTCCGTGCTTTTTCGATGTATGTAAAAAAGTGTTGCCGCCGAAGTAGATTCCTACATGTCTTTTGTCGTATCCCGTTTTAAAAAATATCAGATCGCCCGGTCTTATCTGCGAATATTTTATCCGCTTGCCTATTTTGACCTGTTCTTTCGTCGTCCGCGGTATCTCGATCCCAAATGCATCTTTGTATATCCGCTCTACCAAGCCTGAACAGTCTACACCGTCAAGACATACCCCTCCGTATTTATAAGGGGCGTAATGCCATCTCTTATATTCTGCATGAAGTTTGTTTACGACAGGATTTTTCGATATCGGTCTTGAAGAGATTTTTTGGCGGTGAGGTTGTATATAGTTTGTCGGATAGGTGGGAGCTTTTGAGCATCCCGTGATGATAAGCAGCAGAGTGATTATTATCGAAAATTTTATCATATCATGAACTTATCTTTATTATCGCCTTTAAAAAGATCGCACCGTCGATTCCCTGATAAGCCAGATTTTCTATCTCATCCTCATTGTCTATATGAGCGAGTATCTTTGAATCAAAAAGATACTCGTTTGCTATCTTTTGGGCATCTTTTGCCAGTGTTTGATCCAGTACTATATAAGAAGCACCGAGATTTTCGGCATATACAACCTCTTTGATCGAATGTACATAAAGGGCGAACGTGATCTCGTTGCATGTCAAATGTTCGATGATGTCAAGGTTCTCTTCATTGAAATCAAGATAGATAAGTGAGTTTGAAGGCGTTTTCTTGACGGAAGAGACATCGTCTATATGGTAAAAGCTTTCACTCTCTATAAACCTGTGTCCAAAGAGTATCATTGCGAATCTTTCAGACACTCTTTGGAACAGTAATATTTACCGTTTGAGAGGATCGCTTCATTCACTTCCGTGTAAATGCCGCATTCTGAGCATGCGACCATATCGTTATCCTCCAGTTTTTGGGTTCCGCTTTTCTTGTTCGATGAACTGACAGGCGGCGTCTTTTTTATAAAAAAATAATAAACTACGGCGATCACGCCTATAACTACTAGATACTTTAACATCCCGTTTCCTGACTATTTTATATTTTTGATGATGAGGTAATGCCGATTATGAGCTTTTATAACCTCATGGTCATATCCCCCGTCCACTTCATCATACACTTTTTCACCTTTATAAAAAAGAAGCATCGTTGATTCTTTTCTAAAAGGCCTGCTGAGTTCGAGTAACATCTTTGTTTCGGTTACTGCGCGTGACGTTATTATATCAAATGTTTGGTTTTCCAGTTCCTCGACCCGGCATTTTTTCACTTCAACATTGTCCAGCTTTAGATCGGCTTTTATAAACTGCAGAAAACTTGCGCGCTTTGCCAGCGGTTCAACAAGGGTCACTTTCGTATCAGGAAGAGCAAATGCAAGAATCATCCCCGGAAATCCTGCTCCCGTTCCTATATCCATCAAGCTCTTTTTATGAGGCAGGAACCTTACCGGAAATACGGCGTCGTAGATAAACTCGTCCAATTTTTTCTCATCTTTGGCACCCGTCAGGTTATGTATTTTGTTCCATTTTAACAGAAGCTCTTTGTAGATTTGTACGTTATGAAAAAAGTCATCGGGGACATTGATGCCCTCTTGAAGTATCTGCGCTTTTAAGTCCAAACTGTCATCCTTCTATATATGGTGCCATTTTATCATAAGGAAGCCTAGAAAACTTTATAATCCTATGGAATATTTTTTGCTTGTTAAAGATATCTATTTTTTTGTTGAAGGGATAGATGATCTTTATAAAGGAGAAAAGTATGACAGTAAACAGTTCGATGCAGGCAAATTATGCGAATATATTAAATACGCAGAATCAAAACAAAATCGACACTTCATCGGCGGCAGCAAATTTCAATACGATGATGCAGCAGCTTAGCAATCAGCTTATTAGTTCTCTTGACACCAATAAAGACGGTTCAATTGATAAAACCGAGTTCAGTGCTGCGGCAAAACAGTTGTCTCAAGATTCCGCGAGTCTGGATAGTGTTTTTAATTCTGTTGATCTTAATGCCGACGGTAAGATAGATGCAACCGAGTTGATGAACGCTTTGGAAAAAACCGCACAAAACAGACAGCACAAACATGCACACCTAAGAGATAAAGCAAACGGCACGGCTTCGGAGAGTAATGAACTTTCAATGCAGCAAAACAGTGCTACGCAGACAGCCCAGAATGCATCGTCTCAAAACGATAATGGTCTTCAATCCATTTTGATGAAAAATATATTATCTGCATACAGCGTGAGCCATTCACAAAAAAGCGGCGGCAGTTTAAGCTTATCGGTTTAGATCGTATATATAACGATGGCTAGAAAGATTGAAGGAAACAGTCGGATTTTAGTCGCGAGCTGCTGATAACAGATTTGGTAGGCTTGTAAAGGAGTACATTGTCGACCAATTATGTATTGGACGTTGCTTTTATATTTTAAAATCGTCGATATCGTCTATAAAATAAAGTTTACATGTAAGAAGAGTATCCTTACATGCAAAAGAGAGATCAGTTAGAGTTTTTCGGCATATTTCCTTTTTTGCCGTTGCATTTTTGAGCAGGCATATTCGCTTTTTTGCCGTTACCTTTCATATTAGGTTTTTTGCAAGTACAAGCTTTAGTCGGATCTTTTTTTGCGGGACAGTTTGGATTGTTGCACTCTTGGCATTGACAGCCTTTTGCTTTCATGTTTTTAGACATCATCGCAGATCCGCATTTTCCTGCACCGCATTTCATATTGCTTGCGTTAAGTGAGGATGCGCCTACGAACATCATTCCTAATAAGAGTAGAATCGATAGTGTGAATTTTTTCATGTTCTTCCTTTTTGTGTATTTATAACCAGTGCCATTATATATTATTTTTTTTAATAAGGGGATGTTTTAACGAATTTTATCAAAGAGTTTTGACCAACTCTTTAAATCTGTTCCCGCGCTCTGCATAAGAGGTAAACTGATCCAGGCTCGCGGCTGCGGGAGAGAGCAGAGTGATTTCGCCGCTTTTGAGGACTTTCGCTATTTCGGCGACCGCATTGTCCAATATCTTGCAGCCAAGAGCGGCGATGCCGTGATCTTTTGAGAGTTGAAGAAGTTTTTCTTCGTTTGAACCTATGGCGTATACCTCTACGTTTAGTCCTTTCATATATTCAAAAAGCTGCGTCAGGTCGACGCCTTTATCGTCCCCGCCTAAAATAAGACGGATGTTTTTATCTTTATATCTTTTTAAAGCACCGATGGTCGCATCAAGATTCGTGGCTTTCGTATCGTTTACCCAAAGTCTGCCTTTTGAGTCCTGAAGCTCTTCTTGACGGTGAGGATCGATCACGAACGAGTTTATGCCTTCATAGTCTGTCTTGTTAAACAATATCTTTTTCACGCATAGCGCCAACAGGGCGTCCAGCAGAAACACGCCTTTAAAGTTTATCTTTTTTGGTTCTATATTAAAGAGCTCCGCCAGTTCGTTCTCGTCTTCGTAAAAGATGACGTCGGCACTGCAGGAAAGGTGCTCTTCGTAGATTTTCGGGATTATGGCGACCTCTCCGTCTTTCATCATCTTTACGGGTTTGAGCTTATCGTCAATGTAAGACTGCATATCTCCATGCCAGGAAAGGTGGTCTGGGGAGAGCGGAAGCAAGACATAGATATTGGGTTTGGCTTTTTTCGTATAGTGAAGCGTAAAACTGCTCGTTTCAAGTACCCATATGGGAGCTTTTTGATCAAGCTGTGCCAAAGGGGTTCCGATGTTTCCTCCTTCGACGCTGCCGTATTCACGCAGCAGATGCTGCAGCATCTGCGTCGTCGTCGTTTTACCGTTCGTCCCGCTGATCCAGATTGAAAAAGGCATGACGTCGGCAAAATAGTCGTATTCGCTTATAAGATGAGCGGCTTTTTGTATCAACGGATTATGCGGCGGGATTCCCGGAGAGGTGATCTCCAGTGATGAATATTTCGGATTGAATTCATTTGAAGGTTTTACTTTAAAGCCGTTCTCGTCGGTAAAGGGTTTTGTAACTTTATCATCGTAAAAAACGACATTTTTTATGATTTTTGCAAGAGCTTTTGTGGTCCCGCCGTATCCAAAAAGAGATACTCTGTTCATATCAGCGTATCTTCAGGGTAATGATCGCGATCAGATTCGAGATGATGGCGATGATCCAGAATCTGACGATTATCTTGTTTTCCGACCACTTTTTCATTTCGAAATGGTGGTGGATTGGAGCCATTAAAAAGATACGTTTTTTGCGCAGCTTGAAACTTCCGACCTGAAGGATCACGGAAAGTGTTTCGATAACAAAGATCAACCCTATAAGCACAAGAAGGATCTCGACCTTGCTGATTATCGCCATATAGGCTATAAATGCTCCAAGAGTAAGCGAACCGCTGTCCCCCATGAATATTTCGGCGGGATGACAGTTGTACCATAAAAATCCGGCAAGGGAGCCTATAAGTGCCGAAGCGATTATAACGACTTCACCTACGTTGAAATGGGGGATAAGGAGGTATTCACTGAAGATACTGTTCCCGGTTGCATACACTATGAGGCTGAGCGATGAAAGTGCGGCTATGGAAGGAACCGTGGCCAGTCCGTCAAGACCGTCCGTGAGGTTAACGGCATTTGACGTAGAAACGATCACGACGATCCAAAAAAGCATAGCGAATATTCCCATGTCGAATATAGGGGTTTTCATAAAAGGAAGATAGAGGTCCGTATCGAACTCGGCAAAAATGTATAAAAATGCCGCAACGCCTCCGGCGCTTAGAATCTGAGCGAACAGTTTTGCTTTTGCCGAGAGTCCCGCAGTATTGAGTCTGTTTTTTATTTTTGCCATATCGTCTTGAAGACCTATAAGTGAAAAAGTTATGATGGTAGTTAGAGCGCCGATAACGTAGATATTATTTAATTTCACCGTTAAAAAAGAGGCGATAATGGTGGCTATGATAAAAACGATTCCTCCCATCGTAGGAGTCTTTGATTTGAGCTGATGCGCTTCGGGTGCCCAGTTGTTTATCGGTTGCACGCTTGAACTGCTCTTTGCCCATTTTATAAATTTCGGCATCAAAAAGAGAGTAAGGGTAAGCCCTAAAAAAAATGCGATCCCGGCCCGTATCGTTATATATCCGAGGATGTTTATGTCAAAATATAAGTGAAGCCAATAAAGCAATAGCAGTATCCTAAATCGATTTAAAATGGAGATTATAGTATAATCGCACTAATCTTTTGTTTAAAAATGGAAATTTTCAAACAGATACAAAGGAAAAAAATTGTCTAAAAAAGCAGTTTTGGTCATCACGGACGGTATCGGATATTCGTCTAAGACACAGTACAATGCATTTTATAATGCCAAAAAACCGGCGTACGATGATCTTTTTAAAAATGTGCCTCATTCTCTCATAGATACTTTCGGATTAAGCGTAGGACTTCCGCATGGACAGATGGGAAACTCGGAAGTAGGACATATGACCATAGGCAGCGGACGGGTCTTGTATCAGGACCTGGTGAAGATCTCTTTGGCGCTTGACGAACACAGTTTTAGCGATAATGCGGAATTCAAAACCTTGCTGAAAAAATCAAAAAGGCTGCATCTTATAGGGCTTATGAGCGACGGCGGCGTTCATTCTCATATAGACCATTTTATGGGTATAGCGGATATCGCTTCGACTCAGGGCAAAGAGGTGTTTTTACATCTTATAACCGACGGACGGGATGTTTCTCCGACTTCGGCGACCCTTTATCTGCATCAGGTACAGGCACACTTGGGAGACAATGTAAAGATAGCATCCATCGGCGGGCGTTTTTATACGATGGACCGTGATAACCGCTGGGAAAGAGTACAGGCGGGTTACGAGGCAATTGTAAACGCTTCTCCAAAGAGCGATCACAGCGTGGAGGATTATATCGAAAGTTCATATGCTAAAAAAATCACCGACGAATTTATAGAACCGACGGCATTTGAAGGATACGAGGGGTTTAAAGAGGGTGACGGCGTGTTAACCGTAAACTTCAGAAGCGACAGAATGAGAGAGATCGTGACGGCTATCGGTGATGAAAATTTTGAAGGTTTCACAAGAAAATATATTCCCGTGAACGTTGCTACCATCACCGAGTACGATAAGAGTTTCGACTATCCCGTTCTGTTTAAAAAAGAATCGCCGAAAAATACGCTCGCAGAGGTGATATCGGCTAACGGGCTGCGCCAGCTGCATACCGCAGAGACGGAAAAATACGCTCATGTAACGTTCTTCTTTAACGGCGGTATAGATGAACCATGTCTTAATGAAACACGCGTGTTGATCCCGAGTCCCAATGTCAGAACATATGATATGAAACCCCAAATGAGCGCGCCTGAAGTCTGCGATGCCGTACTAAAAGCGATGGATGAAGATTATGATTTTGTAGTCGTTAACTTTGCAAACGGCGATATGGTCGGTCATACAGGAGATTTTGATGCGGCCGTCAAAGCTGTAGAGACCGTCGATACGCAGCTTGGGCGCATCGTAGCAAAGGCAAAAGCAAAAGATTATGCGCTGGTACTTACTTCCGATCATGGAAACTGTGAAGAGATGAAAGATGACAGCGGCAATGTGCTTACGAACCATACGGTCGGAAAGGTCTGGTGTTTCGTCATGGCAGAGGGTGTGAGTAAAGTCGAGACGGGGGGATTGAACAACATCGCCGCGACCGTTTTAAAACTGATGGATCTGCAAATACCAAAAGAGATGGATCACAGTTTGATATAACGCGTTCATGTGCTTTTTAATTTAATTGAAATGGAGAAAATAATTTTATGAAATTCAGTGGAAAAAATGTTTTAATAACGGGTTCAAGCCGCGGTATAGGCGCGGAAATAGCAAAAGTGTTGGCGGCTTACGGCCTAAAAGTATGGATAAACTATCGTAGCGGAGCGGCGGAAGCCGATGCAGTAAAAGCCGAGATAGAAGCAGCAGGCGGTACGGCAGCGGTCATAGGATTTGACGTAAGCGATGAAGACGCATTCGTGGATGCGATCAAGACTATCGTAGATAGCGACGGAGAGCTTGCTTATCTTGTAAACAATGCGGGTATTACGAATGACAAACTTGCACTTCGCATGAAAGTAGAAGATTTTATGTCGGTCATAAACGCCAACCTTACATCCGCGTTCATCGGCTGCCGTGAAGCGATGAAGGTGATGAGAAAGAAAAAATTCGGCTCGATTGTAAATATCTCTTCTATCGTAGGCGAAACAGGTAACGGCGGTCAGACGAATTATGCGGCAAGCAAAGGCGGTATGATCGCAATGACAAAAAGCTTTGCCATCGAAGCCGCATCAAGCGGTATCCGTTACAACTCTCTTACTCCTGGCTTCATTGCGACGGAAATGACCGATGTTTTGAGCGATGAGATCAAAAATTCGTTTACGTCCAAGATCCCTATGGGACGTTTTGGAAATGCCAAAGAAGTTGCCGAAGCGACGGCATTTCTGCTCTCGGATCATTCAAGCTACATTACCGGCGAAACGTTGAAAGTAAACGGCGGAATGAATATGGCATAATGAGCTCTGCTCATCTGCCGGTTTTGGCTCTTTGCGTTTGCATTTAAAGACGTGAATCAATTGAACTTCGGACCTCCGTATCCTCTTATGACTTACTTCGTAATTTAAGCAAATTATGTTACAATTCCAAGATTTTATACTTAAAAATAGGAGCTATGATGGCACTAATCGATGATATTAAAGAAGTTGTTGTTGAACAATTAAGCGTTAACCCAGACGAAGTAAAAGAAGATTCTAAATTTGTCGAGGATCTAGGTGCGGACAGCCTTGATGTCGTTGAATTAGTAATGGCGCTTGAAGAGAAGTTCGATATCGAAATCCCTGATGACGAAGCGGAAAAAATTCAGACTGTCAAAGATGTAATTGATTATATAGAAAGTAAATAATTACGTTATTGAGGCACCTGCCTCAATATTTGAGAGCCAGGCGATATTTTTAGATGTGATTTTTAAAAAAAGCATTTCTAAGAGTATTTACAGAGATATACAATTTTATAGGAGCTAAGAAATTATGAGAAGAGTTGTAGTAACCGGGTTAGGAATGATAAATTCAATAGGACATGATAAAGAAAGTTCGTTTAAAGCTATGTGCGCCGGTGAATGTGGAATAGATACTATAACTATATTCGATCCTAGTGATTATGCTGTAAAAATAGCGGGAGAGGTCAAAGATTTCGATCCCTCTGCCGTCATGGATGCCAAAGAGGTTAAAAAAGCCGACAGATTCATCCATTTAGGATTAAAAGCCGCAAAAGAGGCGATCGAAGATGCCAGGTTTTCAGATGAGATCGATAATGAGCGTTTTGGAATATCTGCAGCTTCCGGTATCGGCGGACTTCCTGCGATTGAAAAGAACTCTATCATTATCGAGACGAAAGGTCCTCGCCGTATATCTCCGTTTTTTATTCCTTCTGCGTTAGTCAACATGCTCGGCGGATTCGTATCGATCGCTCATGATCTAAAAGGTCCGAACCTGTCATCGGTCACGGCATGTGCTGCAGGAACTCACGCTATCAGCGAAGCTGCAAAAACCATTATGTGTAACGGTGCGGATAGAATGCTTGTTGTTGCCGCGGAATCAGCGATCACAGGCGCAGGTGTCGGTGGATTCGCCGCGATGAAAGCACTTTCTACAAGAAATGAAGATCCAAAACATGCTTCCCGTCCGTTTGATTCAGGCCGTGACGGATTTGTTATGGGCGAGGGTGCGGGAGCACTTGTTCTTGAAGAGTATGAAACAGCAGTTGCCCGCGGCGCAAATATCTATGCTGAGATCATTGGTTTTGGCGAGAGCGGTGATGCGAGCCATATCACGACTCCGAGTCTGGACGGTCCTCTGCGCGCGATGAAAGCCGCGTATAAGATGGCGGGAGAGCCTAAACTCGATTATGTAAACGCACATGGGACATCGACTCCTATCAATGACAAGAATGAAACGGCAGCGGTCAAAGAGCTGCTTGGCGGTGCGCAAAACTGTCCTCCGATGAGTTCTATCAAAGGTCAGATAGGACACTGTCTGGGAGCTGCGGGAGGTATCGAAGCCGTAACGTGTCTGATGGCTATGCGTGACGGTATCATCCCTCCGACGATCAACTATGAAACGCCGGATGAGAACTGTGATCTGGACTATGTTCCAAATCAAGCGCGCAAGGCTGAGCTAAACGTAGTTATGAGTAACTCCTTTGGTTTTGGCGGTACGAACGGCGTTGTAATTTTCAAAAAAATCTAAGGAACCTTCTTGGCAACATATCTTGATTTTGAACAAAAAATAAAACAGATACAAGAGGAGATAATCGCTGCAGAAGTCCGTCGCGACGATCAAGCAGTACAGATTTTAAAAAAAGATCTGGATAAAGAAGTATCCAAGACGTATAAAAATCTATCTCCGTTTCAAAAACTGCAACTTGCTCGTCATCAAGATCGCCCTTATGCACTCGATTATATCAATATTTTGATGCATGATATGTATGAGATCCATGGAGACCGCCATTTTAGGGATGACCCTGCGATCATCTGCTATCTTGGCTACATCGGCGAAGAAAAAGTGATGGTCATCGGTGAACAAAAGGGACGCGGAACCAAAAACAAGCTAAAACGCAACTTCGGTATGCCAAATCCCGAAGGATACCGCAAAGCCCTGCGTGCCGCTCAGATGGCCGAGAAATTTCATATTCCCGTCTTGATGCTCATAGACACTCCGGGCGCATACCCTGGCTTAGGAGCAGAAGAGAGAAACCAAAGCGAAGCGATCGCAAGAAACCTGCTTGAACTTTCCAAACTCAATACGCAGACGATCTCCGTGGTCATAGGCGAAGGCGGAAGCGGCGGAGCACTCGCAATCGGTGTGGCGGACAGACTTGCTATGATGCGTTACTCCGTCTTTAGCGTTATCTCTCCTGAAGGGTGTTCGGCTATTTTATGGAACGATCCGAGCAAAGTGGAAACGGCGACAAAAGCGCTTAGAATAACAAGCGGAGACCTTAAAGAGCTAAACCTTATTGACGACGTGATAGATGAGCCGCTTATCGGTGCGCATCGCGACAGGGAGGGTGCGGCAAAAGCACTGGGTGATTATTTCTTGAACCAGCTTCAAGAACTGCGCGCTATGAATGACGAGGAAAGAATGCAGCAACGCTACGAAAGGCTTGTCGGAATAGGCGAGTTTTCGGAATAGTTTTTATTCCTCTTCATCTTTTAAAAGGGGATCGAATTTCGGTCTCTTCAATCTTCTTTCATTCTTTGAAAAATTTATCAGATCTTCTACCGTTGTTACATTATTATCGAGCTGGCTCAAAGATTTTATGAACAGTTTCGCGGTAGTGATTGCATCTGAGAGTGCTCTGTGATGTGTCGCTTCTTTATGCAGCTCTAAAAGCGCATTGAGATAGGATAGTCCGTATCTGTATGATTCGATAGTCCTCTCCGCAAGATTTATGCTGCATAGATGTCTGTTTAATATAGGACTCAAACCGATCTTTTCCATCATGGAAGAGATGAACTTAAAGTCGAACTTTACGTCATGCGCCACAAAGATGCTGTCGGCCAAAAAGAGTTTGAACTCCTGCATTACCTGTTTGAGCGGCGGTGCATTTTTTGTATCTTCTACGCTTATTCCCGTGATGTCGGTAATATGTTTGTTGATGTCGGTACAATGGACTAAACTTTCAAAAGTATCTATGATCTCTCCGTTTAGTATCTTTACCGCACCGATCTCAATGATCTGATGTTTGTCCGTTTTGGAGCCGTTCGTCTCTACATCGACGATGCAAAATACGGCATCTTTGATATCGATAAATTTCGTAGCATAATAATAAAGAGCTTTGTCTCTGACGATATTTAACCCCTGCGCCCGCCAGAGTTCCAATGTAAAATCTACATCTTCCGAGCGGGTTTGCGATTTTATGCTCTCATACGAGAGGCCGGCGGTTGAAAGCTTGGAGAGGCTTTTTCTGTCGAGTGCGAAATCACCTAGCATTTTTTATAAACTCTCCTACTTTTTTATGATCTTTCTTGCCTTTGCTTTTTTCGACGCCGCTGCTTACGTCGACGCCGTAAAAACCGTATTGTTTCAGATCGGCTACATTTTGAGGATCGAGTCCGCCTGCAAGAATTATCTTTGAGCAGTCGATATCGTCAAACCACTCGGTATTTATTCGTTTGCCGGCTCCGCCGTAACTTTCTGAGTACGCGTCGATAAGTCTGTATTCATCTTGATATTTTAGGACATCCTCTTTTGTTTTTGCCCGTATAACCTTAAGATGCGGAGTCTTTAGCGAAGCGTAAAAGCTTTGGTCGGCTTCAAAATGTATCTGTGCCAGCGTGGCTCCGGTGTATGAACATATCTCATCTATCGTTTGGGCATCTTCATTTACGAAAAGGGCAACTTTTTCTATAAATGGGGGAAGCTTTTTTATGATCTTTTTTGCATCCTCTTTGGATATATATCTGGAAGACTCTTTGTAAAAGACGAATCCCAAAGCATCCGTACCTGCATCGATGGCCGCCATTGCATCTTCAAAAGAGGTTATTCCGCAGATCTTCGTTCTCATACTATTTATTTTCTCCTTTTTCAAAGAAGTTACTTCTTTGAAAAATTCCTAGCACTGAAGCTGCGCCCGTCGGCGAGAAATTTAACATTTTAGACTATCTATCGCTTCTTTATACGAGTCATGTTTAAATACATAACTTCCTGCCACACACACATCGACTCCCGCATCGCGAAGCATCTCTATGTTCTTGTCCGTGACGCCGCCGTCGATCTCTATGAGACAGTTGGGATTTATGGCATCTCTAAGCTCTTTTAAGCGTTTTATCTTTTTGACTACGTTTGGTATAAAACTCTGTCCGCCAAATCCCGGATTTACGCTCATGACAAGGACCATGTCAAGATCTTCGAGTATATATTCGATCGCTTCTGGAGGGGTGTGGGGATTTAAAACGATCGCTGGTTTTATGCCCAAAGATCTGATCTTTTGGATAAGTCTGTGAGGATGTTTTTCCTCTTCGATGTGAAAAGAGATATACTCCGGTTTCAAAGGAGCGAAAAGTTCTACGAAAAACGTGTTATTTTGGACCATTAGATGGATATCCAGAGGCTTTGTCGCCGCTTTTGCGATCGCAGACACGACAACGGGGCCGATAGTCAGATTGGGGACAAAGTGCCCGTCCATAACGTCGACATGAACAAGATCACATCCCGCTTCACAGATCGCTTTTACGTCATCTGCCAGATTGCCGAAGTCCGCCGAGAGTACACTAGGAGCTACAAGCATAAACTGCCTTTATATTTTTATATTTTTGAAATTTTACCAAAACTCTTCGCTTTATTAGCTTACAGAGTCTTTCTGCCGATCACCTTGTCAGAAAAAAGGTGAAATTGGCATCGTTAAAGCTCATATCGACCTGAACGCCTTTTTTATCATCGACCACTTCCAATAAACCTGAGACGTCAGAGTAGGTCCTTGGCAGCGTGATGTCTATGCTGATATGTTTTTCAGACAGCAGCGTTTTTGCGCGTCCGCCGATGATATTTACAAATTCGGCGAGGGCGTCTAATATCATGTTTACGTCATCCGTCTCTTCGCCTATGAGCAGAGCGCAGCTTTTTTTGGCGACGTTTTTTTGAAATATCAGGATTATCATCCCGTCTATGTCTCCGTAAAATCCGATCGAACTCGCCATTTTCGTATTTAGGTTGTCGATAAAAAGTTTCTGTATATCGGCTGACCTTTTGACGGCTTTGGCATTTGTCATCATAGCTATCGTGGAGACTGTGGCTTCGATAAAATCGGGAAGTTCCTGAACGACGATCTTTGTAAGTGAGCGTTTGTTCTTTCCTGAACCGGAACTGCTTCCGCCCAACTCTTCGAGCAGCTCCTTGTCTTGCAGGATATCATCCATATTGTCAAAAAACATCATGCCTGCATCTTCAAGCTCTTCTTTGAATACGGCGGGAGTCTTGTCAAAAGTCATACCCACAAAGCATATGGTCGCATTGTATTCCGCAGCGGAGGAACAGAGCTTTGAAAGAAAATTCACCGCATGGATGTTTAAAGAGAGCACTTTATAAGCGTCAAAAATAAAAAGCCTGAAGCCTACGTTGAGCGAGTTGTTATGATATAAGATATTGAACGAATTTCCTATCTCGGCGTCTAAAAATCCCGATACGGTATAGATGATGGCATTTCCCGTAACGCGGGTGGCGACTTTTTGCCCTATAAGTCCGAGATGAGAGTCTTCGATTATGTCATAGTAGGCATCGGGATTTGCGGATTTTTCAAGAAAATCTTCTCTTGTTTGTGCTATTACAGGGTTGTGCCCGTTGTCGTAAAGTTCTATTGCCAAAGCGGAACGTTGCGAAGGATCGTTGTTATATAAAAGAACGGTCTTGTCCTGATTTTTATAGGATTTTGAAAAAAGTTCGGCCGTTTTTTGAGTTTTAAAGAGTGAAAATGAAAGATTGTCCTTGTAGTATGTCGTGATCGCTTCATATTTTTTTTGGTCATAATCGCAGATACCGATGGAAATATGGTTTTTGGTACGAATTCTATGAAGCAGTTTTACAAAAACGTCGATACCGTTGAGATTGAAAAAGATAACTTTTTTTAGCGAAACCAGAAGCATATCGATTTTTAGATCCTCGGTTGCTCGTATATCTTCTATCGTCAAATAGGAGGGAGCATTGTTCCCGTCTAAAAAACCTTGGGGATAAAACACTCCTATGCCGTCTTTTACTACCGCTCTCATTGTTTTACATCCATATTCACTACCTGCATAAATTCCTCATAAATATCGCTTGCGTACTCGACATTGAACTCGATAAAATCGTTTAGACCCGCTTCTATGAATCTGGGCTGCGACAGCTCATAAAACAAAAGCAGGTGCATCCATTTTCCCAAAGTGTTTATGCTTCGGTTATTTGAGGGTTTAACCCCTGATGCTGCCTGTACGATTTCTCCTATTTTATCCGGCATATTCCAGCTTTTTGAAATATGTCTGGATATGTCGAAAAGGTCCAGATTCGTAAGTCTTTTTAAAATGGTGTTGTAATCCATATTTTTTGCACTTTTTAGCAGTTTTACGTTGTCTATATTGGTTTTAAAAAGCGCTTCACACACTATGATGCTTGAAGGCAGAAGCGTTATGGAACTTTCTATATCTTTATCGTCTATTTTCAAATATACCAAAATATCATGCCATTTTCTGCTGAGATCGGCTTGAAAATCGTAAAAAAGGGTTTGGTTCATTTTAAATAAAACCCATGTTTTAGGACTTAAAAGAGAGAGCATGTAGTTATAAAGCGATTGCTTTGCTGCGTTTACGCCCAGTATTCCAAAGATCTGGGAAAGGTCGCTGATCTCATTTCGAAAACCGTAGATCGGTTTGTTGACAAGATTTTTCAAGTAAGCCTTCAGTGCCAGATCCTGCTCGGCTATTTTTGCCGCCTTGACCAGATCGCCCGAATTGACGCATAAAAAGGTCTTGTTGAGTATCTCAGGAGTAGGCGGTATCTTTTTGATATATTCTTGAATATCTTCGGTTGTAACCATTTTTGTTCCAGTCAATAGTTAAGTATAGATGATTTTATCTCTTTAGAGTTTAATCGATAATTAAAGAAGAGTAAAAATAAAGTTTAAATAGTTGCTTAAGTTGTACTTTTGTTTTTATTTGCTATAATCCGCAACTTAAATTTTTTGTACAAGGGAGCCTAGATATGGCAAGAAGATGTGCTATTAGTGGTAAAGGCCCGATGAGCGGAAACAATGTTTCTCATGCGAAAAACAGAACTAAACGTCGTTTTTTACCAAACTTGAGAACAGTTCGTGTTACATTAGAAGATGGAACAACGAAAAAGATCAAAATTTCTGCAAAAGAGCTTCGCACACTTAAGAAAAACTCGTAACACGTAGGGATATGTCTTGAATCTTTTCACTAGGATTCGTAACTTTATCCATTGGGAGACACCTCCAAAGCCCGAAGTAAGGCTCCTTCCGGAGTTTTACGGGCACCTCAAACCATTCCGCTTACCTCTGATTTTAACCGTACTCATTATGTTGATAGGAACATTCGGCTATATGCTGATCGATGATTTTCCTTTGATGGATGCGATATATCAAACAGGAATAACATTCACCACCGTCGGATATGGAGAGATATTTCCGATATCACCTGCAGGCCGTATATTTACCATTACACTTATCATAGCGGGATTTGCCGTATTCTCAAGTGCGATAGGTACATTGGTCTCAGAACTCAACAAGGGAGTGATCTCCAGAGTATTAAAGGAACGCCGTATGTTATATAAGATTGCACGCCTGAAAAACCATTTTGTCGTGTGTTTTCACAATGATTACACAATAGAAGTCACAAAACAGCTGCGTAAAAACCATATACCTTTTGTCGTGATAGACCACAGAGAAGATATGGACGAGCTGGCAAAAAAATACAAATATCCCTATTATCTGCAAGCCGAACCGCATACGGAAGTGGCGATGCTCAAAGCGCATCTTTCGTCTGCCAAAGGGATCATAACGTTATCGGACAATATTGCCGATAACATCGCGATTATTGCGTCGATAAGGCTGTTTGAAAAAGAGCATTTACTTCCGCGTCCGTACTATATCATCAGTTCTGCCGAGAGTATGAGCGATGTCGAAAAACTTAAAAAACTGGGTGCAGATACCGTTGTGTCTCCGACAAAACTCACAGCGCAGCGCGTGAGTACCATGGCTGCCCGTCCCGATATGGAAAACCTGCTCGAAGAGTTTTTATACAGAAACGACACTCCTCTTGACTTGGAGCAGATATATGTGCCCAAATTCAGCTGGATGGTGTTGAAAAAATTAAGAGAATCGCATTTAAGAGAGATAGCCAACGTCTCGGTAGTGGGCATAACTAAAAAAGACGGAAAATTCGTAACGATGCCAAAGGGTGACGTCCTTATAACAAGTGAATGCAATCTGCTTGTTATCGGCACGCAAAAAGGGATAGCCATGACAAAAGGGATAGTCATGAAACGTAACAAACCGGAGGAGTTAAAATATGTATAAACTAAACAGGATCGAGGGTGGAGTGTGTGCTGCAGAAGGCTTTTTTGCCGACGGCGTTCATGCCGGTCTCAAGGCAAATAACGCTTTGGATATGGCGTTTGTCTATAGCGATGTGCTTTGCGATGTCGCATCTGTGTTTACTACGAACAAAATGACGGCCGCGCCGATTCGCCACTTTAAAAACAAAGGCGAGTTTCAGACGAATTTTCTTTTGATAAACTCAAAAAACGCAAATGCGATGACGGGAAGCAAAGGGATCGCCGATATCGATGAAATCCTTTCTTCGATAAATATCGAAGGTCTGGTGAACCCTGTTATGAGTTCTACAGGCGTTATAGGTGTGAGAATCCCTAAAGAGAAGATCATCACGGGTACGGCACAGTTTGACATCACTAAAAGAGAACCCGTCAATGCAAGCAAAGCGATCATGACGACGGACAGTTTTTCAAAGACTATCGCGTATGAAGTAGTGCTTCATAGCGGAGAGAAGTTTCACATCGGCGCGATGGCAAAGGGTGCGGGGATGATAAATCCCGCAATGGCTACGATGCTTTGTTTTATCACTACCGATGCGGATGTAAGCAAACAGGAGATGCAGGCAATCCTTGATGCAAACGTCAAGACGACTTTTAATGCGGCAAGCGTGGACGGAGACACCTCCACAAACGATACCGTACTGCTTTTTTCCAATAAAAAAAGCGGTGTTTACCATAAAGAAGCCTTCAAAGAAGCGGTCTATGAGATCATGCTGTTTTTGGCAAAAGAGATGGTAAGAGACGGCGAAGGCGCAACAAAGCTCGTGACCTATAACGTCACGGGTGCAAAAGACGATGCCCAAGCAGAAAAAGCAGCAAAGGCTTTAAGCGATTCGCTTCTGGTCAAAACGGCACTTTACGGCGAAGACCCGAACTGGGGGCGCATCGCTTCTACTATCGGAGCAAGCGGTGTGACATGCAAAGAAGAGACTCTTACGATATCGTTTGACGAGCTTTGCGTTTATGACAAAGGCGAGATCTATTTCAACAAAGATATGGAAGTAGAAGCAGCAGCCGTTATGAAGCTCCCTGCATTTACCATCAGCTGTGATCTTGGCATTGCAGAGGGAAAATTCACGGCTTACGGATGCGATCTTGGATATGAGTATGTCAAGATCAATGCGGATTACAGGACGTAATTGTCATTTACAAGAACAAAAGTTACAGGGCAAGAATAAATGTTACCGGAGGATTGAAAATTGTCAACAAACAATCAAACAATCCTCGATTTCTTCTCAAAATTCCCCAATCAACCGTTTGAACTAATAGTCGTTACCGAAGAGATGGAAAAGCAATGAAAATAATAATTATTGGAAATGGGTTTGATTTAAACTTAGGACTTAAAACAAGTTATAAAGATTTCATTGAAAGTGATTATTTTATATCTTTAGTTAGAGAAAATAATTCATTAGCAACATATTTAGTGGATAAAACTAAGTTAAATAATTGGGTAGACATCGAGCAAGAAATTACTCAATACTCCATACAGTTTAAAGAGAACGATGAATTTTTACATGTAAGAAATGACTTTGAAGCATTAAAAACAGCATTAACAAATTATTTAAAAGAAGCTCAAACTGGAAAAATCAATCAAAATTCAAAAGCTTTTGAAATGATTAAAAATGAACTTGATACAGCAAATGCAATTTATAATTTCAATTATACTAATTCAGTATTTAGAGTTGCTGAGATGTTAAATATTTCTGACATAGAGAATAAACATTCGTATGTACACGGTTCTATTGAAAATATGGATATTATTTTTGGTGTTGAAGATGATGCAGGAACCCTTTCGAATCATATCTTTTTTAAAAAAGCTTTTAATCCTAATTATGGAAAATCAGATATAAGCAAATATCTTAAAGATAACAAAGATAAACATGACTTTGTTGTATTTGGACATTCTCTTGGAATAACCGACAGTTCATATTTTTCAGATTATATTAATTCACTTAAATTCGCGAATAAACAAGCTAAGTTGAAATTTTATTATTATGGGGATATAGGTTATCACGAGATGATAAAAATCATCGATAAATATACAAGAAATTCTTTAACAATGTTTAAAGATAATACTGAATTTATACCAATCGATTCATCTGAAAGTACACCTGAGTGAGTAAAGCTCCACTTTTATAATACATACTTTTTTCTCCGCAAAAAAGTATCAAAAAGCTCTTGCAACGGCTTCGAGCTTGACTCCGTCAAGTTCCCAAGAAATAGTAAATCCATTCCTAAAAATACAAAACTCGGGCTTTGCCCTCAAACAGTTGTATTTTCTTAACGTCATTACTTTACTTTTTCTCGGCTCTGCAGATGTTGCAACTGACGTAAAAGTTTGACTAACGTAATAAAGCTTCAGATAATTTTCGGTAATTCCCATTTATATTTATAAGCCACGAGTCTAAGTGCGATAGAAAATATCGCTACAAAAAGTATGGTCGTTTGATTTAGAAGATCGCTTACATGCAAAAGCAGCAGCAGTATGGAAACTATGACCGAGATGGAGCCGTAGAAGTCGCTTATGAGCACTGCCGGGACCTGGTTTATGAGGATGTCTCTTATGACCCCTCCGCCCATTGCTGTGATGAAGCTTAGGATGATGACACCGAAGAAGTTGTATCCTGCACCTATTGCAAGCAAAGCTCCCGTGATACTAAATGCGACAAGTCCGATGGTATCGCTAATGACAAAGAGCCATCGTTTTTCAATACTTCCGAACCTATGTATTTTGATGACAAACGCCAGAAATATGACGACAAAAAGAGCGGTTGCGGGGTAGAGCGTCTTAAAAGCAAAAGGGGTGACGCTGAGGATGGTATCTCTCACGATCCCGCCGCCGAGCGCCGTGAGAGAAGCGGCTATGACGACGCCGAGGATATCGAGGTTGTTTCTTGTTCCAACTAAAAACCCGCTTACGGCAAATGCGATGATACCCAAGATATCTACCAAGATAAGCGGATTGAGATGCAGCATTTAGTTACGATAGTCCTCTTTGAAGTTCACGTATCTCGAAGCCGATGCGTAAAGCTCTTCTACCTCTTCATCGCTCAGTTCTCTGATGAGCTTTGCGGGGCTTCCCATAATGAGCGAGCGGGGAGGGAACACTTTGTTCTTTGTCACAAGCGCTCCTGCTCCGACTATGGACTCTTTTCCTATCACCGCACCGTCTAAGATGGTTGCGCTCATCCCTATGAGACAGGCGTCTTCTATGGTGCATCCATGCAGCATGACCCGGTGTCCGACGGTCACGTCGTTTCCTATGACGGTCGGATTGCCGTCGCTTCTGTCGGCTTTTTTGTAGTGCGTCACATGGACCATGGAGAGGTCTTGAATGTTTGTTCTGTCACCTATGGTTATATAGTGGACATCTCCGCGCACTACGCATCCAAACCAGATCGAACAATCTTTGCCTATACTTACCTCTCCTATGACATCGGCCGAAGGCGCTATCCAGGTTTTGTCGCCTATGCTTGGTGTGATATCTTTAAAGTCATGAACCATCAAGAATCCTTCAAAAGCCTGTATGCAAGCTGCTGGACATAGTTCGGTGATTCTTTCTTAAGAGCTTTTTGCATAGTGTTCATATGGTCTTCGATGATCTTATGGTTATTTACCACATTAGAAGCATCGGCTTTTATTTTGTGGTAACTTCCGTCGCTCATAAGCTCATGAGAGAGAACATTGTCCGTACATTGAAGCTGAAGTATCTGTAGAAGTTTCTGCGCATTGTCTTTATCTTCTATCCCCGTTAACAGCTCGATACGCCTCATCAGGTTGCGGGGCATCCAGTCCGCACTCGAAATGAAGAGGTTGGGCAGTGTATTTTTAAAGTAGAATATCCTTGCATGTTCAAGATATTTTCCTATGATGGAGATGACCCTGATATTTTCGCTTACTCCAGGTATCCCCGGTTTTAAGCAGCATACACCGCGGATGATAAGCTCTATCTTCACGCCTGCCTGACTTGCTTTATACAGAGCACGGATAACATCGTCATCGACCAAAGAGTTCATTTTTGCGATGATCTGCCCCTCTTTGCCTTTTCTTGTCTCATTGTTGATGAGCGAGAGAAGCTTCGGTTTGATCTGAGCCGGAGACATATAGAGTTTTTCCAGTTTCCCTTTTTTGCTAAATCCCGTTAGAAAGTGGAAAAAACGTGTCAAGTCGTTTGTTATCTCATCTTTTGCGGTCAAATAGCTGACATCGGTATATATCTTCGCCGTACTCGGGTTGTAGTTGCCGGTTCCGATATGGGCGTACTGTTTGAGCTTTCCGTTCGTACGCCTTGTTATAAGCGTTGCTTTTGCATGGACCTTAAAGCCGAAAATACCGTAGATGACGTGTGCTCCCGCTTTTTCAAGGGCTTTTGCCCAGATAAGATTGTTTTCTTCGTCAAACCTTGCTTTGAGCTCGACCATGACGGTTACCTGCTTGCCCGATTCTGCGGCGTTCATCAACGACTGGACTATCGGAGAGAGCGGTCCCGCACGGTAAAGCGTCATCTTTATGGTGACGACATCCGGATCTTTTGCCGCACTTTGAATCATCTTGACGATAGGTTCGAAACTTTCGTACGGATGGTACAGAGTGATATCTTGTGTTTCAAGAATATTAAAGATGTTCTCGTTGGAGTTTAACGGCGGCAGCAGTTTAGGATTGAACGGCTCGTTTAAAAGATGTGCGTAATCCTTGTTGCCGACGATCTGCCAAAGGGATGAAAGATTGAGTATGGTATGAAACTTATAGATATCGTTTTTGAATACGTTGATATGGCTGTTAAAAAAATCGATGATCTCGTCATCGGCATCAGAACCGACCTCAAGTCTAACGATCTCCCCTTTTCTACGGAGTTTCAGACCCTCTTCGAGGATCTCCAGAAAATCATCCGCTTCCTCCTCTTCTATGGCGATATCGGCGTTTCTCGTTATCCTAAACGGTACGCTTTTTAAAAGGCGGTAACCCGGGAAAATATCTTCGATATGTTCGGAGACGACATCCTCTACCGGAACATAGATGCTCTCTGTCAGCTGCACAAACCGCGACAAGACGCGAGGAACCCTTACTATCCCGAATCTTTCGACCGTGTCGTCGTCTTTATCCAGAAGTTTGACGATGATCCCGAAACTAAGATTGTTCAGGTGAGGAAAAGGGTGCGTCGCATCGACGGCGATAGGGATGATGATAGGATAGATGGATTCAAAGAACTTTTTGTTGATGATCTTTTTTTCCTGAATACTGAGATCTTTATATTTTTTTAGAAATATCCCCTCGTTTTCGAGCGATTTGAATATATCGGTCATACAGTATTCGACGACCTGTTGTTCTTGATGCAGATATGTTCTGATGTCGATGAGCTGCTGCAGAGGAGTGAGTCTGTCGGCTCCCGATACGATGACCCCGACACTGAAAAGTTTTTTTAGTCCGGCCACGCGGATCATATAGAATTCATCGAGGTTCGTGCCGTAGATAGCGAGAAATTTTAATCTTTCAAGTGTAGGCAGGGACTCGTCTTGAGCCTGCTTTAACACTCTTGTGTTAAACTGAAGCCATGACAGCTCGCGATTGTTGTATAAACTAGGGTCTTTTAAATTTATCATCATATAAAACCGTATCAATTAAATTTTACTTATTATATCGTAGAGATGATTACAAAAAGGTTATAATATCCAAAAAGGAATCATATGACACTATTTCAAATTCTTATGCTGGGGCTGGCAGCGTTTTTTTCATATAAAGTTTATCAGCATGTGCAAAATTTAGAAGAGAGCGGACAAAACAAAAAACAAGGGCAGCGTTCTCAAAACGGTTTTTCCCCTTTTGATCCGCCGCAGCTCGTAAAAAAAGCGGACGAGGCTTTTTTGGCGGGAGATCTTAAAAGAGCGTTTGCACTTTTGGACGAAGCAAACGTAAAAGATCCGAAAAATGCCGACATACTTGGAAAAATGGGATATATTTCGGCGCAGGAAGCAAGAGATAACGAAGCGGTATCGTATTATAAAGAGGCTTTGAGCATTGACAAATATAATGATACAATGCATAACGCATTGGCATCCTTATTGAGAAAACAAGGTGATTTTTCACAAGCCGAGGAGCATTATAAGAAAGCTCTGGCAATAGATGCCGGGTATGATGTCACATACTTTAACTACGCGAACCTTCTTACGGACATGAACCGGTACGACGAAGCTTTGAAGATGTATGAAAAAGCGCTGGAACTGAATCCGGAACTTAAAGAAGCAGAAGCGGAAATACAAAAGATCAAGGAAAAAGTTTGAGCAGAGAACAAAAAAAACTGGCCGTACTTATAGACGCGGACAATTCGCAGCCCAAGATTATCGAAGGACTTCTCGACGAAATAGCGAACTACGGCGTTGCGAGTGTCAAAAGGATATACGGGGACTGGACGGATACGAAACTAAAGGGGTGGAAAAACGCACTGCTTGAACACGGCATCCATCCGATGCAGCAGTTTGCGTACACCACCGGGAAAAACGCGACCGATTCTGCGATGATCATCGACGCGATGGATCTTTTATATGCCAAAAATTTCGACGGTTTTTGCATCGTTTCAAGCGACAGCGACTTTACGCGTCTGGCTTCAAGGATACGTGAAAGCGGATTGACGGTTTACGGATTCGGGGAGAAAAAAACGCCTAAATCGTTTATGAGCGCGTGCGATAAATTTATCTATACGGAAAACCTCAGAAGCGACGAGATAGAAGAAACCGACAAAGCCGAAAAACCAAAAGAGCCGATAAAAGATATATCAAGAGATATAAGGCTTTTGGCGATCCTGCGCAACGCCGTAGACGATACGTCGGACTATACTGGATGGTCGTATCTGGGGTCGGTGGGACAAAAGATCGTCAACAAGATACCCGAGTTCGATTCTCGAAACTACGGATTCAAAAAACTTTTCGATCTGATGCAGAGTACGAACTTGTTCGAGTTTAAAGAAGACTCAAGCTTTAAGACCAAAGCGGTCTATGTCAGATGTAAACGCTCAAGGAACTATGTATGAAAATAATAGATATTTATAATTTTTTAGATGAGATCTCGCCTTTTGAACTTCAAGAGAACTGGGATAATTCGGGACTCTTGCTGGGTGATCTCAACGAAGAGGTGGACAAAGTATATCTGAGCATCGATGTCGATGAAAAACTGATAGAGGAGATGGATGAGAACTCTCTGCTTATCACGCATCACCCTTTGATATTCGGCGGTATAAAACAGCTCCAGTTCAATCAGTACCCGGCACATCTGATAAGAAAGATGGTACAAAAGAACATCTCCAATATCGCAATGCATACAAATTTTGACCAGACACATCTAAACGAGTATGTTGCTACAAAAGTGTTAGGGCTTGAGATAGTAAAAAAAGAGGGTTTTATAGCCTATATGAAAGTCGATGAAAATTTTGATGATTTTGCACGTAAGATCTCTGCTGCTTTTAATCTGCCGCATGTAAAATGCGTAAAGGTGCATGAACGCATAAAAACCGTAGCTTTGACGACGGGTTCTGGAGCTTCGCTGATGCGTTCCATAGATGCAGAATGCTTTTTGACGGGCGATATAAAATATCACGATGCTATGGAGGCAAAAACCATAAATCTTTCGATGATAGATATCGGTCATTATGAGAGCGAACAGTTTTTTGGAAAAATTTTAGCAACATATTTGGAAAATTTAGGATTAGCGGTTATAATTTCACAATCAAAAAACCCTTTCACGTATATATAGGGATATTGTCGCACGCATCCAAAAAGGAAATAGATGAACAAACACTTAAAACAACTAATAGACCTCTCTGAAGTTGACAAAGAGATAGACGCTTTTGAGCCTCAGATCGATGAGGTGAACTATCAGTACGAAGCGGCTCTTGTAACCAAAGAGAATATAGACGGCGAGATCTCGTCTTTAGAAGAAGAGATGAAGAACGAAGAGTTGAAAAAACATAAAAACGAGCTTCACCTGGCAGAGCTTTCTGCAAAACTTGAAGAAAATAAGAAAAGATCCGCAGAGATAAAAACAGAACGCGAGATGAAATCCCTGCAGCTTGAAGAGGAGATCGCAAAAGAGCAGGTGACTTTTGCAAACGAGGAGATCGTACGTCTGGATAAGCTGATCAGTACAAAAAAAGAGAAGCTTGAAGAACTGGTTCAAAAAAGAGACGACCTACAGGAAAACCTGTCGACGATTAAAGCCGATGTCGATGAGAAGTTGACAGATATCGAAAAAGCCCGTCATGAGGTTTTTGCAAGAAAAGAGAAACTGGTAGGCGGGATGAACCAAAAAGGTCTTGCTTTTTACCAAAAGATCCGCCGCTGGGCTAAAAACACTACGGCAGTAGAAGTAAAAGAACAAGCTTGTATGGGATGTTTCATGCATGTAAACGATAAAGTGTACGCAGACGTCATCAAAGGCGAAGAGATCGTCACATGTCCACACTGCGGCCGCATACTATATATCGCCGAGGGCGAAGAAGCATAGGCTTGAAGCCGTTTTCTTTCATCTATTATATCTTAAGCGCGGGGCTTTATATTCTGGCTCTGCCGCTTTTGATATCTTTGTCATTCAAAAAAAAATATCAAGAATCCGTCCCATCACGTTTCTTTCTTTTCAACAATCCGAGATTTAAAAACTCCAACGGTATATGGTTTCATGTCTGCTCGCTCGGTGAAAGCAGAGCGTTAAAACCTATCTTGGAAAAAGTGGATAAAGAGAACGTAAAAATAACGACTATCACGCATACGGGGCATAACGAAGCAAAAAAGTACGGCGTGGAACTAAGATATCTTCCCTATGAGATGTTTCTACCGTTTTGGATAAGACCGCAAAGGATGCTGATCGTATTAGAAGCGGAGTTTTGGTATATGCTTTTTGCCGTGATGTCCGCGCGCGGCGGAAAAATCGTACTTTTAAATGCCCGCATATCGGACAAAAGCGTCAAAAAATATATGAAGATGGGGTGGTTTTACAGACGTCTTTTGGGATATGTGGATGTCGTCTTTTGTCAAAGCGAGATCGATGCATATCGTTTTGAAACCCTGGGTGCTAAAAATATCGAAGTCGTCGGTAACATCAAACTGGCGCAGGAGATAAAAGAGAACAAAGAGTATGAAAAACCGGCAGGTTTGACCATAGTGGCGGCAAGTACGCATGAAGGTGAAGAAAAGATAGTTTTGCAAGGATATAAAGAGTATATAAAAGAGAATAAAGCAAAACTTGTCATAGTTCCGCGCCATCCCGAAAGATTTGAATCGGTATATAGAATGCTGCTTGAGTTCTGCAGACAAAATAACGTAGAACTGAGCCGTTTTAGTGAAGATAAGAGCCTCTCTACACAGATTGTCTTAGTCGATATGATGGGCGAACTGAATAATATCTATAAGATAAGCGATATTGCCGTTTTGGGCGGAGCATTTAAAGAGGACGTAGGCGGACACAATCCGCTTGAACCGGCATATTTTGGATGCAGAATCATAACGGGCAAACATTTTCATGACCAAAAAGAGCTGTTCAAGTATGTCCATCATGTACAGTATATAGAAAACGGCGAACTTTTTTCTGCGCTCAAAGAAGCACAAAATCTTCCGCCTTCATCGGTCGATGAAAAGATAGACCTGGACAGAGTGATAAAATATATAAAGAGTTAAACGGGATTTTACTCAAGGAGTGAACAATGGAAAAAGATAAAGCGTATAAAGTATTGGCACAGCAAGAAGGCATCTCAAACAGCGAAGCAAAATCTCTGATAGACAGAGGTCTCGTATACGCGGGCAATAAAAAAGTGATGATCGCCCGCGGAGATATCGACGTAAAGACGAAGTTTAGAGTAGAGAAGGTCGAGAAGATCAAACCTATTTTTGAAAATGACGATCTGATCGTAGTGGACAAACCGGCATTTGTGAACTCCGACGAGATAGAACGTCAATTTAAAGGTGCGAAGCTTCTTCACAGACTTGACCGTGAGACAAGCGGAGTATTGATGCTCGTTAAAAACGAAGAGTTCCGCGAAAAAGCGATAAGAGAGTTCAAAAAAGACAATGTATACAAAGAGTATTCTGCCTGGGTTGACGGTATTTTGGTCGAAAGCGTCGATATAGACAAAGCACTGATCACCGAGAAAAGGAACAATAAAGCATATACGAAAATCTCTAAAAAGGGAAAACCTGCACGTACCGAGGTCACTCCCGAAATAGTGAGTGGTAAAAAGACAAAAGTGAAGTGCGTTATCCATCATGGACGCACGCATCAGATACGCGCGCACCTCAGAAGCATCGATTTTCCGATCATCGGTGATGAGCAGTACGGCGGCAGACGTTACAAGCGTGTGATGCTCCATGCAAGAAAGGTCACACTTTTGGGAATGATTTTCGAAGCGCCTGAACCCACAGCGTTCAAGCACTTTGAATCATAAATTTTTCTAAGCAAGCTTTTGATACAATTTGACACTTTAATTACATTTAGGATAGTTTTATGTTTGAAACATTGACCGACTCGTTTACATCTGCAATAAAAAAGATACGTTTTCATGACGATGAAAAATCTTTGACAAAAGCGACGGGCGAACTTAAAAAAGCGCTTTTGAAAGCCGATGTGAATCATAAAGTCGTAAAAGAACTGATACAAGATGTAGAGCTGAAAACAAAAGCCAAAGGTATCGGTAAAGACCAGTTTCTCGAAGCTTTAAGAGAGACTCTCTACTCCATCTTGGAAGTCGGAGGCAAAAAAGGTTTCGTCTTTGCACCCAACCCTCCTACTATCATTTTAATGACGGGTCTTCAAGGTTCCGGTAAAACCACGACAACGGGAAAACTGGCACTCTACCTTAAAAACAAAAAGAAAAAAGTCCTAGTCGTCGCAGCGGATTTGCAGCGTCTGGCAGCGGTGGAACAGCTTCGCCAGATAACCTCGAAGATAGAGGTGGAACTTTATGAAGACGAAGCAAATAAAAATCCTGTAGAAGTGGTAAAAGCAGCGCTTAAATATGCAAATACGAAGCTTTTTGACGTTGTGCTTATAGATACGGCGGGGCGTCTGGCGATCGATGAAGAGCTTATGAGCGAACTTAAAGAGGTCAAAGAGGTTGCCAATCCCGATGAGATCTTTTATGTTGCAGATTCTCTTACGGGGCAGGATTCGGTCAGAACAGCTATCAGCTTTAAAGAGCAGATAGGTATCGACGGAGTAATACTGAGCAAATATGACGGTGACTCCAAAGGCGGCGTGGCGCTCGGACTTTCGTCTCAAGTACAGGTTCCGCTTCGTTTTATCGGAAGCGGTGAAAAGATGGAGGATATAGAGGTCTTTATTCCTGAACGTATCGTAAACCGTCTGATGGGTCTTGGAGATATCGAAGGATTGGCCGAGAAAACAGCCAATATCATCGATGAGAAACAAGCCAAAGCGATGACAAAAAAGATTAAAAAAGGTCAGTTCAACTTCAATGACTTTTTAGAGCAGATGGAAAGTATGAAAAAGATGGGAAGCATGAAGTCTCTCATCGGCATGATCCCCGGAATGTCGGGTATGGCCGGAGCGCTCAAAGACTTCGATCTGGATAACTCAAAAGAGCTCAAGCAGATAAAAGCGATGGTCTCATCCATGACGCCAAAAGAGCGTGAAGACCCCGATCTTTTAAACAACTCTCGCAAACAGAGGATCGCGCAAGGGTGCGGACTGAGCCAGCCTGAAGTGAACAGAGTTTTAAAACAGTTTAAAAATGCAGGAAAGATGGCTAAGAAGTTCTCCGGTAAAAAAGGGATGCAGGACCTGCAAAACATGATGAGCCAGATGGGCGGCGGCGGGTTGAACGCTCTTAGAAGATAACTTTACTTTTGGTAAAAATTTTAGTACAATTGCGTTATCGTTTTGGCTTTTGAAATAATCCCTCTGTGATTGAAAGCTGTATATAACGCCATAAGGCGGTAAGAGGCACAATAAAACTACATAAATTTTATTTTGCGACATTCCCCCTATATTACATTTATCTAAGGAAAACTAATGACAACAATTAGACTTACTCGTATGGGTCGTAACAAAAAACCATTTTACCGTATCGTGGTAACAGACTCTCGTAAACGCAGAGACGGCGGATGGATAGAATTGATCGGACATTATAACCCGATGAACGAAGAAAAAACGCTTAAATTTGATGCAGAACGCCTTGACTACTGGTTAAGTGTCGGTGCAAAAATGAGCGACCGCGTTAAAAAAATCACCGGTAAATAATCATGATAACCAACTTCGTCGCTGAATTTGCCCGTTTGATAGCAACATATCCAAATGAGATTAAAGTGGAGTCAAAAGAGAGCGACGATTTAGTGGAGATCGTACTCTTTGCCAATCAGGTCGATGTCGGCAAACTGATAGGTAAAGAGGGCAAAATGATCGGTGCGATCAAAACAGTGATATCGGGCTGTAAAGCCAAAGACGGCAAGAGTTACCGTATCAATGTCGAACCTATCAGATAAACTTCTTCATATCGCGACCATCGGAAAAACGGTGGGACTCAAAGGCGATATGAAACTTCATATAAAAAGTGACTTCCCCGAACAATTTGTTAAAGGCGCGAAGTTTCTCATCAGTAAAAACCGTACCGTCGAGATCGAAGAGATCGATCTGGAACGTAACCTTTTTAAAATAAAAGGCGTCGATAATCCCGAAGATGCGAAACGTTACACGAATGAAAAAATATACACGACCTACGAAGAGACAAGAAAGAACATAAAGCTTGAAGAGGGTCAGTATTTTTATTTTGACATCGAAGGGTGTAAGGTTTATGACAACGGGCTTCTTTTAGGAATCGTGGATGAGGTAGAACGTATAGGTCCTACCGATTATCTTTCTATGATCACTGATGAAGCATTAGTCGCAAAACAGCTGCCGAAATTGTTTTTGATCCCTTACCAGGATCATTTTATCGTCTCCGTAGATATCGATAAAAAGAGTATACAAGTAAGCGGCGGGTTGGATATCTTAGAAAATTCATAAGAGGAGTGAACAATAATGAAGTTTACATTTGTAACACTCTTTTCAAACCTTATTGAAGGATATTTTCAAGATTCCATTCTTTCACGTGCGATCGAAAAACAGCTTTTTACGGTTGATTTTGTAAATCCGAGAGATTTTAGCCAGAACAGGCATAACAAGGTAGATGATACGGCATTCGGCGGCGGTGCGGGAATGTTGATGACCCCTCAGCCTCTTTATGATACGCTGCACAGCATAAAACAGGAGGATGAAGATGCCTACATCGTCTTTGTCACTCCCGTAGCAAAAAGCTTTGTGCAAAACGATGCAAAACGTCTGGCAGACAAAAAACACATAGTTTTTGTAAGCGGCAGATATGAAGGGATCGACGAGAGGGTCGTAGAGGAGTATGCGGACGAGGTCCTCAGCATCGGTGATTACATCCTCACGGGCGGCGAACTGCCTTCGCTTGTCATGTGCGACGCTATCGTTAGAAATATCGACGGAGTGCTTGGAAACAGCGAATCTTTAGAGGTCGAAAGCTTTGAATCCGAGCTCTTGGAAGCCCCATCCTTTACCAAACCGCAAATTTATAAAGAAAAAAATGTCCCATCAGAATTTTTAAAGGGAAATCATAGTAAAATTCGCACACTAAAATTTGCTTTATCAGAATGTAAAACCTCTTTTTTTCGTCCGGGTAGGCATTTGAAGCATAATACAAGGAAATCTTATGAGAAATAAGTATATTGAAAATTTTGAAAAAGCACAGATAGCTGAGAAAAACATTCCTGATTTCCGTGCTGGTGATACTGTTCGTTTAGCAGTAACAATTAAAGAGGGTGATAAAACTCGTGTTCAAAATTACGAAGGTGTCTGTATAGCGATTCGTGGTGAAGGAACAGGAAAAACCGTCACTGTCCGTAAAATTGGTGCTAACGGTGTTGGAATCGAGAGAGTTTTCCCAATCTATACAGATAGCATTAATGAGATCACAGTCGTTCGCCGCGGTCGCGTACGTCGTGCAAAACTATTCTATCTTCGCGATCTTGCAGGTAAAGCTGCTCGTATTAAAGAACTTAGAAGAAAATAATTCTTCTAAGTCTCCGCTCTATATCTTCGATCTCCCTATTTTTTAACATATTTTTTACACATTCTCGTTTATTGTAATTTCTTTTTTTTTGATATATAATTAACTAACTAGTTAGTTAATTAGGAGCCGATATGTCAAAATCACAACGTAATGCGATATCAACAAAAGCGAAGATCATTGAAAACTCCATGATCCTGTTCTCAAAAAACGGCTTTGATGCTACGACCGTCGATGAGATAGCAAATGAAAGCGAAGTTAACAAAGCTTTGCTCTATTATTATTTCAAAAACAAATCTATACTGTATGAAACCGTCATGAACGAAGTTCTCTCCTCTATCTATGCTCAAATCATAGAAGCCAATAAACTGTGTACGAATCCGGTTTCCGAGCTGGAGGCTTTTATAAAAACTTATGCGGATTTTGCAGACAAACAGCCCTATTTTCCCGCGCTGCTTTTAAGAGAGCTCAGTGACAACGGAGCACATCTTCCCGAAAAGATGTTCTCAAGTATGAGAAGACTTTTTAAGCTTTTAAGCGCGATACTGAAAAAAGGCGAAGAGGAGGGAGTCTTTCAAAACGTCGTTCCTATGGTTATACATTTTATGATAATCGGAACGATCAACCTGCTAGTAACCACGGCGCCGCTTCGCAAAAAAGCGGCACTGATAAATGAAGAGATCGATACATGCAGCGACTGCTCCATAGATGAGATATCCAATTATATATTTGAAAAGATTAAGGGCATATTGGAGGTTAAAGAATGAACAGGATACTCTTATTACTTCTCTTTCCGTTCTTGCTCAGCGCTCATACCGTCTCTGAACTTTTTGATGCGCTAAAATCGCATCCGCAGTCCAAATCCGACGAGATATCCGTGAAAAAAGCAAAGGCAGGCGAAGAGAAAACCTACTCCAAACTTTATCCGGAAGTAAACCTGTTTGCAAAATATGACAACTATTCGCTTCCTACCGGGATGATCCCGTTGGCTCCCAACCATATGCTCTCTTTGGTACAAAATCCGTCTCATCCTGCGCAGCCGTTTAGTTACAATATCTACTCGACGGGAGTATCGATATCGATGCCTCTTTTTGTCAAATCCATCTTTACCATGGCGGATAAAGCCAAGATGATGCAAAAGAGCGCAGAAGCGCAAAAAAAGATAAACCTTATAAAAAACGAAGCACTCATAGTGGGTGCCAATGCGAATCTGATATATCTAAAAGCACTCGAAAAAGCACTCGAAGGCAAAAAGCGATCGCTGCAAGAAACAAAAAAAACAGTGGAGATAAAAGTCGGTAACGGGCGTGCGGCGGCATCTGCACTTTATATGATAAACGACAGACTAAATCAGATAGATATAGCCGACAACGATATCGAGATCCAAAAAAGATCGGTAATCGGTACGATAGAGGGTCTGACGGGAATCAAGATCGATGATGCCCTGGCGATGCAAAAAACGGCGGAGATCACGAAAAATGAATTTGGATCGCTTCAGCCGCTTCGCGAACGGGTAAAAGCGGACAGATTGGAAACAAAGGCACAAAAAGAGAAGCTCTACCCATCCCTTTATGCACATGGAAGTTATATGAAAAGCTACGGCGAATCGTATAACACCTATGATTCTATAAGTGAAGAGTACGGTAATGTCGGAGTGGTACTCAACATTCCGATATTTAATATGAACCAATACGAGGAGATCTCTTTGGCGAAGCTTGAATCTGCTAAAAGCGAGATCGAGCTGCAAAAACTAAGTGACGAGCTCTCTTCACAAGCAAGGGTGCTGCAAGAATCCCTGCCTCTGCTTGAGAACTCCGCAAAGCTGTATAAGAGAAGCATAGATGAAAAGAAAAAACTTTTAGAAATCGCAAAACTAAACTATACAAATGCAAGGCTTTCAACCGAAGAGTATCTGCGGTATGAGGATGACGTGGTCGAGCAGGAAGCCAATCTTTATAAAACAGAAGCAAAATCATGGCAGACGCTGATGCAGCTGGCCGTCATATACGCAAACAATATCGAGGAGATAGTAAAATGAATAAAGCGATAAAAATAGCGCTAGGTGCGGCGATCGTCGCGGCACTAATCTTAGCAGGTGTCAAGACGATAAAAAATGCAAGAGCCAGAGATACTGCTGTTCCTCAGGCCAAAATATACCCTATAGTCGTTTCACAGATAGTGCCAAAGATCACGGATGTGAGGCTGACGCTTCCCTACCTTGCAGAAGTCAGTAACGACAAGGATGTAAAACTCTCTTCTCGTATCTCTGCAAGGATATTAAGTATCAAGTCAAGCGGATCGCATGTGCATAAGGGCGATGTCATAGTCAGGCTGGATACGACGGCGATCACAAGCAGTCTTGCAAGTGTAAAAGAGCAGCTAAAAGCAGCGGATATTTCCCTGCAAAATTTAAAAGCGACGCATCAAAGAACAAAGGAGCTTTTAAAGATTCAAGGGGCATCCGTGGAAGAATCGCAAAAAGAGCAAAACGCCATAGCAAACACGGAGGCACAGATCGCTTCACTCAGACAAAAAGAGATAGAGCTTGACAACAGTCTCTCATATGCGACTATCATTTCTCCCGTGGAAGGGGTGATAACTAAGACTTTTGACAATGACGGCGCACTTAGCATGCCGGGCAAAGCACTGCTGTCCATAAGTGCAAAAAACGGTTTTTATCTGATGGTCAGGGTTCCGAGCGAGCTAAATATAAAAGCTGTTTTGTATAACGGTAAAACATATCCTGCTATGGCTCTTGGAAGCACATACGCGGGACTGGCCGAGTATAAGGTCTATGTGGGAGGAAGCAAGCTTACAAGCGGAGACAGAATAGAGGTCGATGCCGTCTTGTATGAGGGCAAAACAGTACTCCTTCCGTTTGACGCCGTTTTAAACAAAGAGGGCAAAAGTTTTGTACTGGTCATCAAAGGCAGTAAAGCCGTGCCTAAGGAGGTTCACATCTTGCAAAGCGCACAGCAGGGGATCATCACACAAGAGCCTTTAACAGATGAAAAGATAGTCGTCGCCAAGCCGGATATCTTGCTGAAACTTCTTAGCGGACATGCTTTAAAAGTAAAGGAATAATTCATGATATTCGAGTATTTTTACAAGCGTCCATATATGCTTTACTCCCTTATAGCAACTTTTTTCGTTATGGGGATCATAGCTTTGACGACCCTGCCGAAAAATCTCTTTCCCGATGCGAACCCTCCCGAGGTGATCGTTATAACAAAGGTTCCGGGAGCTACGGCGCAAGTGGCTGCAAGTACGGTTTCAAAACCGATAGAGGAGGAGATATCGCGTTTGGGTCTGGTAACGGATGTCAGCAGCATCAACGTGGCGAACTTCTCGATCGTAAAAGCTGATTTTGGGTATAAAAAAGGGTTGAACGCCGCTGCAGTAGATGTCGCAAACGCACTTTCCATCGCAAAAGCAAAACTGCCTTCGGGTGCAAATCCGGCGATCTATACTGCCGGAGATTTTACGCTTCCCGTCGATGTCATATCTTTAAGTCCGAAAAATAACAATATAGACCTTGCCGATATCCGAAAGATTGCGGATAGTTTCATAAAACCCTATCTTCTGAGCAATCAGGAGATAGGAAACGTCGAAGTTTTCGGCGGATATGAAAGCTCGGTAAACATAGAAGTGGATCCGTTTAAAGCAAAAAGATACGGCGTGAACTTCGAGACGATAACAAAATCGCTTCAGGCTCTAAACCGTGACATGCCTCTTGGGTTTATAAAAGGGGATAACGATTTTTATACAGTGACCTATTACGGCGAAAAGGACAATATCCAGAAATTAAAGCAGCTGCCCGTTCTTGCCAACGTAAAGCTCAGCGACATAGCGGATATCAGCTGGAGCTATAAAAAACGTACCAGCGGTTACATCGGCAACGGCAAAGATGCGATCGCTCTTGCGATACAGCGTGCTCCTGGCGGAAGTGTATTGGATGTGAGTAAAGCGGCCCGCTTGGAGATGAAAAAGCTAGAAGCACAGTATCCCAATATCGATTTTCAGATAAGCGATACGCAAAGAGACCTTATAGAACAAGCGAATACGAATATGCTTGAGGCTCTAAAAGACGCCGTTATCTATACTTTGTTGGTGATCATGATATTTTTGGGCAACTTTAGAGCCATCATCGCCGCGGGTCTTTCCATACCGATGGTTTTCTTTTCGACGATGGCGATCATATGGCTGAGCGGAGGAGAGCTCAATATCGTCATCTATACCGGTATCATTTTGGCTTTGGGAATGCTCACAGACGATGCCGTCGTCATCCTTGAAAACATAGAGAGACATCTCAACGAAGTGCATGAAGATCTAAAAACTGCCGTCAAGAACGGAACAAAAGAGGTCTTAAATCCTGTGTTTGCAGGAACGATCGCAACAATTGCCATCCTCTTTCCGCTTATGTTCGTCGGCGGATTTCCGCAAAAGATATTCAGGCCTTTGATCGAAACTCTCATCATCGCACTTTTGGTCAGTTATTTTTTATCCGTTACTTTTATACCGCTTCTCTCTTCATGGTTATATAAAAACGGTACGGGCAAGACAAAAATAGAGAAAATATTTGATACGTTTTATGAGAAAACTATCGGAAGGCTTGTAGGACCCTATGTCGGGATACTCCGATTTTCAAACGGAAAATTAAAAATATTACGCCGCATGATGCTGAGTGCGGGTGTCATCATAGTACTGATCCTTAGCATGAAAAATATTATGCCTACCATCGGCAAGGATGCAATGCCGCCGATGGACACGGGGATCATCAAAGCGCAGGTGGCATTTAGTTCAAATGAAAGCGTCGAAAGCGCTCAAGCAAAGATACGACCGCTGATACAATGGATCGACAAACAGCCATGGGTGAAAATGAGCTCGGTCGCATTCGGTACCGAAGCGGGAGTACTCAGTCTTGGCAGCGGCAATACTCCCGCTGAAGCGACTATCACCATTAATGCGGTCAACCGTTTTGACAGACGCCAGACTATCTGGGAGCTTGAAAACATCATACGGGAGAAAATCTCGCACTTAGAAGGCGTTAAAAGAGACGATGTCTATGATTTTGGAGCGACCGCTCTTTCTTCGATAAAAGCGAGTCTGGATGTCAGACTTCAATCTTCCGTCGTAGAAGGAATGGCTGATGCATCGCATAAGATAGAAAAAGCGATACAGGATGTCCGCGGGCTTACTTCCGTCTCGACAAGCTGGGATAAAGATTTTACGGAGATAGAACTGGATATCGATGAGAACAAAGCTCTCAGCTACGGTATAACGCCGTATCAAATAGCGATGCAGCTTCCCATAAAAGGGGAAGTGGTCGGTCTTAACGCGAATCTGGAGTCTATGAACACCCAGTTCGTAAGACTCTATCTCAAAGGAAAATTTTCTAAAAATATCGAAACGTTGAGGCTTCTTCCTATAAAAACACCGACGGCTGAGGTACCTTTGGAAACACTGGCAAAGATAAAACGCCATCTCACCTTTGCGAAGATCGAACGCGACAAGATGCTTTACAGTCTTGATGTAAACGGGTACCGAGCTAAACGCCCGGTGACACACATTACAGAAGACGCCCAGGCAGCTTTGAAAAAAGTGGATCTTAATGACATACGGATAAGCCAGGCGGGAGATATCGCTCAGATCAATGACAGTTTCAAACGTATGCTCAAAGCCATAGGGCTTGGGATAGTCATGCTTATCATGACGCTTATAGCCATCTACCGTTCGGTGAGGATGGCGTTTATCATGATAATCGTTTTGCCGCTTTCTCTTATCGGGGCGTCATGGTCTATGCTGATCTTTGAAAAACCGAGCTGTATGCCCAGCCTGATAGGGATACTTCTGCTGTTTGGGATTATCATAAAAAATGCTGTTTTGCTGATCGATTTTTATCAAACATATCGTGCCGAGGGAGAAGGTGCGTATGAGAGTGCGGTAGAATCGGTAAAAGTAAGGTTCCGCCCGGTCATGATGACGGCGTTTGGGACGATCGCCGGGATGATCCCAATAGCGCTCGAACAAGCAGTGGGACTCGAGCGTTTGAGTCCGCTGGCAGACGTTGCGATAGGAGGGCTTTTGGTGGGTACTCTTTTGACCCTCGTCTATGTCCCGATGTTTGCGTATATATTTGATAAAAAAAAGGTGCAGGGCGTATGATCTTTGCTCAAAGACGATCTAGTAGTCTTTGAGGGCTCTTTGTATATCTCTTTTCATATCTTTTTCTTTGAGATCATGGCGTTTGTCATGCAGATTCTTTCCTTTGGCGATGGCTATTTGAAGCTTCGCCAGATTTCTGCTGTTTAGATACAGCTCCAGTGGGACGATCGTGTAACCGTCTTTTTCTACTGCTTCTTGAAGTTTTTTGAGCTCTTTTTTGTGCAGCAGAAGTTTTCTGCTGCCTCTTTCTTCATGTGCGTAGTAACGGTGAGTCGTCTCGAGTCTGCCGATATGTGCGTTAAAGAGATACGCTTCTCCTTTTACGAAACGGATGAAACTGTCTTTGAGATTGACCCTTGAAGCACGGATGCCTTTGATCTCGCTGCCGGTCAGTACCATTCCCGCTTCAAACTTTTCCTCTATGTGATAGTCATGATAGGCTTTTTTGTTTTTTGCTATCGTTTTACCCATTTTTGTCCTTGACTTCCTTCATATAAAAAAAACTGCTTCCGCTTCCGCTGAAAAAATACCCCTGCCTATAACTCTCTTTGAGTTTTGGGTAGTTGTGAAGAGCGGGTTTGAACAGGTCGTTTGCTTCGTCGATACTGAAGTTTTTCAGTATCTCCGCCGATTTCATCCTTTTTAATTTATCGGCTTTGAATCCGTCTATGGGATCAAAGTAGAGCTCTCTGTAGGTTTTGTATACCTTTGGTGTGGATATCTCGATATCGGGCGTGAATACTTCCAGATTCAAAAGCTCCTCATCGAATTTTTCCACTATCTCTCCTATGCCGCTGACGTTCGCGCTGTCATAATCATAAATAAAAAAAGGCACGTCCGCTCCCACTTTAGTCCCGATTTTTGCCAGTTCCGCTTTTGAAAGCCCCAGGTGAAGCACTTCGTTGCACATTCTTAAAAATGTTGCCGCGTCGCTGCTTCCGCCGCCAAGACCCGCAAAGGAAGGGATCTTTTTGTTTACATGTACACCATAGTTTCGAAGCAGTTTCGTGAGAGATTCCGATTTTGTATACTCTTTAAGGGCCATATATGCTTTATATATCGTATTTTGCGAAGTTTCGCAGTTAAAGTTGCCGGTGATCTCGAACTTTTCACTTGTTTTTGGAACAAAGGAAAGCTCATCGTATAAAGAGGGTATTTTCATAAAACGTGAAAGTATTTCATGGTAATCTCCGCGGGTTCCGGTGATTTTTAGAAAAATATTTACTTTGGCACAGGCTTTGTATAGCTTCATACTTTTTTGGAAAACTTCTTATAAAAACTCTCCAGGATAGAGTCATCGACATGGACGGATGCCGCTTTGTTCGAATTCTCTACCTCTTTTATGAGTTCGCTTCTCAGTATCGATATCGATGACGGCGCTTCGATCCCGATCTTTACCATCCCCTTGTCAATAGAGATTATCTTTACCTCTATGTTATCGCCAATGATTATGGATTCGTCTAATTTGCGAGATAAAATTAGCATACTTCAACCTTATTTAGTTCATATTTGACTTTGTTCTCAGATACATTTATTATCGTAATTGTATCATTATTATCCAAGTAGTAGTAACCGTCTTCTTGTATTTTCATATCTCTTATCTCTAAAGGCTTTCCAAAAAAGATGTTTTGGCTGTCCCCTTGGTAATAGTTTTTCGGAATATTGAGCACTTTTTTTATATCGAGCGGTTTTTCGTCTTCATAGAAAAAACTTCCTTCGTTGAGCCTTTCTAAAGCCGTAAGACTGCCGTTTGCAACATTTAGGTTATGTGCTATGATACGCCCAAGAGAGCGGATATACGTCCCCTCTGAAACCGTTGCTTCAAACGTAATGAAAGGATGACAGTAGGAGATGAACTTTGTCTCGTATATGGTTGAGGTTATCTTGTTTAAAACAACCTCTTTGCCCGCGCGTGCAAGATCGTAGGCACGCTGTCCGTCTATCTTTTTTGCACTGAATATCGGTGGTTCATAGGTCAAAATCCCTTCAAGTTTTTTTATGGAATCTTTCACAGTGTTTTCGTCAAAAGGTGTTATTTCATCTACTTTGTCTATCATTTCGATATCCAGAGAGTCCGAATGTGCACCGAGCCAAAGGGTCGCACGGTATCTTTTTGGCGTTTTGTCCAAAAAACGAAAGAGTCTGGTATGTGAGCCGAAGCCGATGATAAGCGCTCCTTTGGCAAAAGGATCGAGCGTTCCGGAAAATCCGGCTTTTTTCTCATTATATTTTCTTTTTAACTGCGATAAAAATTTATTGGAACCTACGCCCGTAGGTTTGTATGCCACGAAAAGTCTGTTCACAGCTTTTCCACGAAAGAGGCCAGTATTTCTCGATTGCTTCCGCCGAAATTGATGCTTAATTTAAACTCTTTACCGGCTTTGCTTATGCCCGTTACGCGTCCCGCACCGAATATTTTGTGGCGGACAAGATCACCTTTTTTAAAGGTTGTGCTCTTTTCTACGACCAAAGAACCTTCGCATAGTCCTGCTTCGTTAAAAAACCTGCTTTTTCCCAGTTCGCTTCTTCTGCCTTTGTAAAATCTGCTGTTGGCGTGTGAGAGTGTGAGGCTTTCTTTTGCTCTTGTAAATGCCACGTATCCCAGACGGCGCTCCTCTTCCAAATCGCTGCCGTCTCCTATAAGAGGCAGGAAGCCCTCTTCCAAGCCGATGATAAACAGATGTTCGAACTCTAGTCCCTTGGAGGCATGGATACTCATCATGTAGATGCTCTCACCCTCTATTTCATCCTGATCGCTTTGAAGCGTAAGCTCGTTCAAGAACTCATCTAAACTCACTTCGGGCTGGTGTTTGACGTATTCGCGAAACATTCCGTAAAACTCGTCAATGTTGAGTATCCTTTCTTGCCCGTCGGGAAGAGCGTTGTAGATATCTTTGATATGAAAAGTGTCTTCTATGAAATCCACGAATTCATACATCGCTTCTTGTGAGATTTTGTAAGCTTCTTTTATGTCGTCTATGAAATTTTTCAGTGTTTTGGCATTTTTCTTTTTGACAAGCTCTTCGAGCTCTGAAAGAGAATGTTTGTCGATATATTCGAACATAGAGATATCTTCACTGATCGCAGCGAGCTCGAGTTTGTCTATGGTCGCTTTTCCAAGACCGCGTTTAGGCTTGTTCATAATCCTTTTGAATGAAAAATTGTCATGGAAATTGGTGATGACGCGCAGATACGAGATAAGGTCTTTTACTTCTGCCCGGTCATAAAATCTGAGACCGCCGACAAGCTTGTAAGGGATGTTTGCGCGGTTGAGCCCATCTTCTATGGAACGGCTCAGGGCATTGACGCGGTAGAGTATGGCTATCTCACGCGGTGCGATGCCGCTGTCGATAAGCTTGATGATCTGATCGGCTATCTTTCTTGCTTCTTCATTCTCATCATCTGAGTTCAATGTTCTTACATCATCACCTTTTCCTCGCGTGCTTATGAGCTTTTTGCCCAGACGGGAGCGGTTGTGCTCTATGAGCGCGTTGGCGACTTTGAGTATCGGTTCGCGTGAACGGTAGTTCTCTTCGAGTTTTACGACATAGGCATCCGTAAAATCTTTGTCAAACTCCAGAATATTTCTAATGTGCGCACCGCGCCATCCGTAGATGCTTTGGTCGTCATCGCCTACGACACAGAGATTGTTATGTGTCATACAGAGCTTTTGGATAAGTTTCAGCTGCAGTTCGTTTGTGTCTTGATACTCGTCTATCATTATATATTGATATTTTCGGCTTGTTTTTAGAGCTAGATCTTCGTTTTCGCATAAAAGTCTGTAAGGCAAAGCCAGAAGGTCGTCGAAATCTACGAGGTTGTTCTCTAAAAGATAGCGTTCATACTCTTCATAAACCGTTGCGATCTGCTGATAGATCGTCATCTCCGCCTGTTTGTAAGCATCGTCGGGTGTTAAAAGAGAGTTTTTGTATCTTGATATCTCGCTTGCGATCAGTGGTGTGGGAATCTCGGGATTGAGCCTTTTGAGGATCTTTTTTTTATCATCGGTATCTATAACGACGAAGTTGTTGTCGCGTCCTAAAAGATGGATATTGAACTTTAAAAACAGTAGCCCGAATTTGTGGAAAGTACAGAGCAAGGGAGGATAGGATTTGTTGTCGATCATATTCAAAGCACGCTCGCGCATCTCGTTTGCAGCTTTGTTCGTAAACGTCAAAGTAAGCGTATTTCCTGCGGGTATACCGACCTCTTTTAAGAGATATGCCAGTCGTGAGGTGATGGTCGTGGTTTTACCGCTGCCGGCACCCGCAAGGATAAGGACGGGACCCTCCGTTTGCTTTACGGCGTCTATCTGAGCAACATTGAGTTTACTAAAAATCTTTTCCATATTGTCACATCGCTATCTGTAATATTTGATTTATTCTTTAATTATACCTAAAAAAATATGTTTTATTTCAAAACTATTGCATTCATTATAATTTTGAGTTATAATTTTATTATTCATTGAACTTATAGGAATTATTATGTTAAAAGATTTTGCTAAATTACAAACATTCTTGACCGTAGTAAAAGAAAAGAGCTTTTCCAAAGCCTCTGCAAAGTTGGGAATTTCCCAGCCGGCGGTAACGCAACAGATAAAATTCATAGAGGATTATCTTGACACGAAAGTTGTGGAACGCAAAAAAAACGGCATCCGTTTAACAAAAGAGGGTGAAGATCTTTTCCGTATAGCGACACGTTTGGAAAAAGCGATTATGAACAGTGAAAAAGAGCTTTTAAAGATAATAAACAAAGATTTTACGTTCGTAATGGGTTCGTCTTACGCGATCGGCAACTATATTCTGCCTTCATATATCGGAGCGATAAAAGACAAGATCAACAATGAGGTCCACATGCAGGTGGCGTTTTCAGCCGAGATCATAGATCAGCTTGAAGATAAAAAGATAGATATAGCTCTTATCGAGTCCCCGATCTTTCATGACGGCATCATCTACAGGGAGTGGGTCGAAGATGAACTGGTCATCTTTTCGAACCAGCCGATCCCGAAAAATCTTAGAAAAGAGGATCTTTACAAATTTGACTGGATATGCAGGGATGAAAACTCCCATACAAGAAAGCTGACCTCAGAAGTGTTTGAAGAGATAGGCGTTGAGTGCAGCAGTTTCAATGTTATCGGTGTCGTTGCAAGTACGACTGCCATAAAAGAATCGATCACGCATGCCCCTAAAAACGGACGCCCTATCGTATCGGTCGTATCCCGCCATGTGATATCAGACGAGATCGAGAACAACACTTTATATGAAGCGAGGATCAAGAACTACAAGATCACCCGTAAATTCTACATCGCGTATTCAAAAGAGCGCAAACATGACGCGTTCATCGACAATGTCGTAAACTTTCTTTTGTCAATAAAAGTCTAGATCTCCGTAAAAAGAGATCTCTGATCACTTTTTGAATTTTTTGTTTTCAGGATTTGAAAGCAGTGCTTCCATAGAGTTTTTTATGCCGTTGTCGTTTTTTACCGCGGTACTCTCTTCTTTTATCTTTTCATATGTAGCAAGATTGACGAAGATAGGCGTTTCATCGATTATAATCTGCATTATGCTAAGCAGAGGTACGCTTACAAAGCTTCCTATGTTCTCCGAACCGAAACCGGCTTCAAATATAAGTCTGTCGTCGTCTATATGGGCTGTTTCAAAAGTATAGCCTGCCAAAAAAAACAGTGTCATCGGTCTGAATTCGGATCGGATATAATCAGGAAGTTCAGGCTCAAAAGATATCTCGTCGATTTTGCATAAGATACCAAAATTCTGCTCATTTTTAAAAAAGAATATTATCAGCTCTTCGATGTGATTTTGCATCAGTTTTCTAAAATTGTTATTTTTTACGATATCAAATAACATAGGAACAGCCTTTAAACTAGTATTTTTTATAAAATTATACCATTTTTAACTATGCAAAAATCAACCATTGCGTTTAATACGGCGACATTGGCGAACTCTTGCATCTCATCGGCGGATATCTGTTTTTCGAAGATCTTTCCTTCATCGAGATATCGGGCCCTTGTCGTGCCGTAGAGCAAAGGAGATGCGGGAGTGTACCATTTCGACCCGTCGAAAAAAGCAAGATTTGCTTTTGAAGTATCGGTTATGTAGCCGTTCTTGACGATAACTATATCGTCGCATCCTTCTCTTTGTTCAAAAAGCAGATCAAGATATTCTCGGTTCTCATATTTCAAAGAGTAGTTTATGTTGTCGTTATGGATGAGTTTTAAAGAAGTTACTTCATGAAACGTGTAGGGATGGTAAGAAACCGTGACGTCATCTTCATTATATATCACTCTGCATCTGTAGATCCCTTTTGTCGGGGGTACGATGAGCTCTTGCAAATGGTATCTCGCCTCTTTGTTCAAGGTATGCAGGGAGTTTTCATATCGTGCCTGATGGTAGGAGAGGTTTTGTATCTTGCCGTCGATTATCTTGATGGTTTCTAGCAGGTTCTTATTCATCGAATAAAGAGGTACTCAGATATCTTTCACCCGTATCGCACAAAACGGTTACTATGGTTTTGCCTTGAAACTCTTTTTTTGAAGCCACCTGTATTGCCGCATAAACGTTCGCCCCCGCGGATATACCGACTAAAAGACCCTCCGTACGTGCGAGCATCTTTGCCGTTTCGATAGCATCTTCGTTGCTGACCTTTATGACTTCGTTATAGATCGTTACATCCAAAACATCAGGTACGAATCCCGCACCGATACCCTGTATCTTATGCGGTCCCGGCCGTCCGCCTGAAAGGACTGCGGAATCACGCGGTTCCACGGCAAAGATCTTTATATCGGGTATCTCCTGTTTTAGTACGCTGGATGTTCCCGTCAGAGTTCCTCCCGTACCGACGGCCGCAATAAAAGCGTCGACATTTCCGTCGGTATCTCTTAATATTTCCAAAGCCGTCGTTTTTTTATGGACCTCCGGGTTTGCAGGATTTGCGAACTGCTGCAGGATAAGAGAGTTTTCTATATTGCTTTTGAGTTCATCGGCTTTGTTGATGGCGCCTTTCATCCCCTCTGCGGCATCCGTCAAGACCAGTTCTGCCCCGAGAGCTTTTAAAAGCTTGCGTCTCTCTAAGCTCATGGATTCAGGCATCGTAAGGATGAGCTTGAGATCAAGTGCGGCACAGATTGAAGCTAAAGCTATACCCGTGTTTCCGCTTGTCGGTTCGATGATTGTCGTGTCTTTGTCGATGAGGCCGTTTTGCATGGCGGTCTTTATCATATTGAAGCCTATGCGGTCTTTTACAGAACTGGTCGGATTCATAAATTCGCATTTTGCCAGTATCGTCGCTCCTGTCTGATCTGAAAGTTTTGAGAGTTTTATTAAGGGAGTGTTTCCTATAAGTTCGGTTATATTTTGAGCGATCCTCATCTTTTTCCTTCATCATTATCGATATATATATTTTCTATTGAAAAATTTAATAGTTTAGGATTATTTTACCATAGAAAAGGCATAAAATCACGTTAAGAGGAAAATTGATTTAGGTCAATGCCAGCCATTTCGATTCTTATTATAATCCGAAACTATATATATTTTTTAAATTTTAATTAAGGATAATCATGTTTCGAAGATTAACCATACATAACAAACTCTTTGTCGTAGGCGCACTGGCGATAGGCGCTATTTTTTTATTTGGTATGAAACTTTCTTACGACAGCTATACCAATTACCGCGATGCCAAAAATACCCAGTCGATAGTGGCGCTCTCGCTAAAAATGAGTGCCGTTTTGCATGAGCTGCAAAAGGAGAGGGGTGCCAGTGCCGGCTTTGTCGGATCAAAGGGAGCCAGTTTTGCGGATATCTTATCAAACCAAAAAAAAGACACCGACAAAAAACTTGATATATTAAAACAGTATTTCGCCGACAGCAGCAATGAGTATAAAAAATATGCTCAGGAAAAGATAGATTTTTCCGAACTCTCAAACATACGAAAACAGGTTCTAAAGCAGGCTATAACAGTAAAAGAGCTTGTAGCGTATTATACGAATTTGAACAAATCGATCGTCGATACGATAGCGGTTTTTTCCACTAATCCAAAAGAGCTTACCACCCGTAATGCGATGAACAGTTTTGTGGTTTTTATAAGTGCAAAAGAGCGGGCAGGAATAGAAAGAGCCGTTTTATCCAACGTGTTTGGCGCAGATAAATTCGACAGGAACTCTTACGCCAAATTTTTGTCGGTTCTTTCGCAGCAGGAAGCATTTTTAAATCTATTTGAAACCACTGCTTCCTCTACGGCTCTTAAAAACTACAAGATCGCGCAGCAGGACCCCTCGTTTGCTGAAGTAAAGCGTATGCGGGAGCTGGCTTTAAGCAAAGAGGAAGGTTTTGGGATCGATCCGACTTTTTGGTTTAAGACCATTACGACAAAGATCAACAAGCTCAAATGGATGGAAGACAGGCTGGCCGATGAAACGATCGGAATCGCCGAGAGTAACGCTAAAAATGCACTTTTTATTTTAATCTCCGTTATTGCTGCTTCGTCTATTACGTTTGCTATCTTGATAATCGTATCAAGAGGCGTGGCATTTTCCATAAAACGTGCGATCTTACGATTTAAAGATCTGATAGAAAACGTAAATCATGGCAATCTTAACGTAGTTGTCGACCGTAGAAAGACAAGCCGTGACGAGATGGGAGATATAACCAAACTGCTGCAATCCCTGGTTGAAATCGTGGCCGAGATGACAAAACGCATTAATGAGTCGGTAGAAAAAGCGGCAAAAGGAGATTTCTCTTTTAATTTAAGCAACGAGGGATTTGACGGTGATTTTGCAAAAGCGATCGATATGGTAAACCGTGGTATCAGCGCTATGAAAGAGTCTCACAATAAGCAGCAGATCATCAACTTTACGTCTGAAGTGCGTTCGGTTGGAGATACGGGGGCCGGTTTAAGCCTGATGCAAAGCGAGATCACCAATACTATCGATAATTTGGTTGATGTGCAGCAGACAACTAAAAAGACCAGTAAACAATCGACGCAAAGCATACAAGTCGTCGAAGATATCTTGGTCAAATTGGAAACATTGGTGGAACATATCAACGAAAACAACATTGCAATCGAGGGTTTTGATTCCAAAACCAATGAGATAACGTCCGTTGTAGATCTGATCAAAGATATCGCAGATCAGACTAACCTGTTGGCACTCAATGCCGCAATAGAAGCCGCGCGCGCAGGAGAACATGGCAGAGGCTTCGCTGTTGTCGCCGATGAGGTAAGAAAGCTTGCCGAACGCACGCAGAAAGCGACTCAAGAGATCACGATCTCGATCAATACGATGAAGCAGGAATCTGGAGCTATCATGGAAAAATCGCGCGATATGACCCAGATCGCGCATGAATCCTCCTCTTCGGTCGAGCTTTTCAAAGAGACTATGCTGGAGTTGGATAAAGATGCAAGGGCGATGTCAGATGTCGTGGATAACATCGAAAATCAAGTTTTTATCGTACTGGCAAAAATAGATCACATCATCTTTAAATCCAATACTTACAATGCGATCATCGATGCAGACAGCAAAGAGGTAAAGTATCAAGATCACACCGAGTGCCGCTTGGGCAAATGGCAGCAAAAGGCCGGTTTGGAACGTTTTGGAGAGACGGATGCCTTTAAACAGCTATCTTCTCCGCACGCTGCGGTTCATGACAGCGTAAAAAAAGTTCTTACGTTCATTCAAGGCAAAGATACCAGAAGAGAAAATAAAGATACCGTTATAAAACTCTTAAGAGAGATGGAAAAATCCAGCGATATGCTCTTTGAAGTGATGGATCAGATGCGTGTACAGGGTGAACATTGATCAAATAACATAAGCAAAACGCCGGGCTCTATCTGATAATGCCTGTTCCCGCGCGGTTTGCTGCGTGAAATATAACAGTACCGTATTTTTTTGAATAATACTTCATAAGCAGTCTTTGTATGGTCGGTTCGACCGAAGGCAAAAACCATGCGTTATTGCTTGTGGCGAACATGAACTTGGGGTTGTCTTTATAAAGTTCATCTTTTGTGGCTTCGTAACAGATGGCGTTTCTAAACTTGATTCCTTTTATCATGAAGTCCGTCGGATCCGAAGCGACTGAAAAGTCCGATGCCCCTTCGAAAAAAGTATCGCTTACCCATTTTTGTGCAAATTTCGGAAGCGGTACATACTCTCCAAAAGGAACCAGAACCATTTTTTTAGCGATCGTATAGTTTCCGTCTTTAAAATGATATGTTACGTTAAAGTGCTTGCCGTTCTCCAAGATCAGCGCGCCTGTTATGATATCGATTTTTTTCGATTTTTTGCCGAGGTACGAAAGCAGCTGTTGTGAACGGTTTAAGTAAAGAGGAAAAGCGGATTCAGGGAGGACGACCACGTCGTAACCGTTTTTAACCGCATCGTCTATATATAAAAGATTCATGTTTACTATTTCCCGCAGATTGGCCCTGTCCCACTTTTCGTTCTGCCCGAGGCCGGTCGCAACGAGATCTATCTTTAAAGGCGGCAGCGGCAGCTTCTGATGCGTAAAAGAGAGGGCGGCAACAAGGATCAAAAGAGGGGAGTATCTGTATCTTCCTTTTAATAAAGCAGGCAGTGACAAAGCGATCAGGACAAGTGCCAGATCAAGCTTCGATATTCCAAAATAGCTGTCGACAAAGAGCAGTTCGATCTTCATCCAGTTAAAGCCGAAAGGTTCGATAAAACTGAGTCCAAAAAGAATCAACCCTCTTATGCAGACTTTTCTTGTCAGAGCCAGAGGAGCGAAGAACAGCGTATATACAAGAGAAAAACCAAGTGCTACCAGCGGCTCTACCCAAGTAGACATCCCATAATATTGAAAGCTGTATCCGATCCAGTAAAACCAGAACAATCCGATGAAAAAACCGCTGAAAAGTACGGCTTGTTTTGAACCGTAGAGCAAAAGCGCGATCGCTATAAGAGCAAAAAGCGAATCGCATAGTCTGCATGTAAGATTAAAATGAGCCAAATAGATAAAAGCGCTGAACATAGATGCGGTAAATATGGCCGATAAAATATCTTTTAAGTAAGGGTTCATACTGTTAATATGGCTTTTCATGCCAAAATTATATCTTTGTTTATGTTTAGTTTTGTATAATAACAGCAATTTTTACGTTAAAGGTTATTTATGGAACTATTTAGTCAGTTGCTGCCGTTTATATTTTTAATTGCGATCATGTATTTTGTGATTATCCGTCCTCAGCAAAAAGAGGCAAAAGCCCGCAAAGATATGATAGCGTCACTTAAAAAAGGCGACAGAATCATTACCGGAGGAGGTCTTATCGTCGAGATAAAAAAAGTTGAAGAGAAGTTTTTAATAGTCGCGATAGATAAAGAAAATACAGCAAAATTGGTAAAAGATTCAGTATCAAGAAAGTACGAGGATGAAGTTTAATTATAGAATAATAATCTTTGCCGTCGCAATAATCTTTGGGATCACGTTTTCTCTTCCATCCATTCTACAGACTGACAAAGGTGCTAAAATAACACTTGGCCTTGATCTTCAAGGCGGACTTCATATGCTTCTTGGAGTAAAAACCGACGAAGCCGTAGTTTCCCGTATAAAATCCCTGGCTTCCAGCGTGAAACATTTCACGGACCATAATGATATCTTGATCGACTCGCTCAGCGTGAAAGAAAGCAGTGTCGTTTTCTCTCTTTTGGATTCCGATGACACAAAATCCCTTTCCGAGTTTTTCAAAAAGATCAAAGGTGTAAAAGTCGATGTAAAAGGTGAAAACTATACGGTATCTCTAACGCAAGAAGAGATCGTCAAAACGAAACAGCAGGCTGTCACGCAGGCTATCGAAACTATCCGTAACCGTTTGGATCAGTTCGGTCTGGCTGAGCCGATCGTCGCTCGCCAGGGCGAGGACAAGATACTCGTCGAGCTTCCGGGAATAAAGACTCAAGAGGAGGAACAGCGTGCCCGCGAGCTTATCTCGCGTGCGGCAAAACTCGAACTTATGGCCGTAGATGAAGACCGCGCTGCCCGCGTAAACACGATGAGCAGACCTGAGGCATCTTCATTTGGTGACGTGATACTTCCCGATGCACAGCATAAAGAGGTGAAACATCTTGTAAAGGAGATCCCGATACTTGACGGAGGGATGCTCACAGATGCAAGAGTCGGGTTCGATAAGAATAACCGTCCCGTTATCAGTTTTACGCTCAACTCCGAAGGTGCTCAGATATTTGGAGATTTTACGGGCAAAAACGTAGGAAACCACCTTGCAATAGTGCTTGACGGCAAAGTTTATTCTGCTCCTGTCATCAACGAGCGTATAGGCGGGGGAAGTGGACAGATCAGCGGAAACTATTCGGTCGCCGAAGCACAGGATCTTGCTATCGCTCTTCGTTCGGGTGCACTTCTGGCACCGATATACCTAATGGAAAAACGTTCGGTCGGTCCGAGTCTTGGAGCGGACAGTATCAGGGACAGTATGATGGCTCTTACGGGTGGATTCGTCTTAGTATTTGGTTTTATGATCGTTTACTACCGTATGGCCGGAATCATCGCAAATATTGCACTTGTCGCCAACCTTTTCTTGATCATAGCGATCATGGCGCTCTTTGGTGCTACCTTGACGCTTCCCGGAATGGCGGGTATCGTACTCACCGTCGGTATGGCCGTCGATTCGAACGTTATTATCTCCGAGCGGATAAGAGAACTTTTATATAACGGCGTTTCTATGAAAAAAGCGATAAAAGAGGGGTATTCAAACGCGATGCGTGCAATTTTGGATGCGAACATCACTACCTTGATCGCTTCTGTCGTACTGTATGCATACGGAACGGGTGCGATCAAAGGCTTTGCTATCACCATTAGCATCGGTATTCTGGCTTCCATGTTAACGGCAATACTCGGAACGCATGGTATCTATGATATGTTAGAGAGCAGAGTGGAAAAAAGCAAGAACTATCTATTTTGGTTCGGGATTAAGGAGAAGTAATGGAGTTTTTTAGATACACACGCCCCTTTAACTTTATGGGACGTTCAAAAATAGCTATTGCTATCTCGATCATCTTGGTTTTATCATCGTATGCGATGTTGGCTACAAAAGGTTTAAATTACGGGATAGACTTTGCCGGCGGAACGATCGTTCAGGTAAAATACAAAGGAGCGGCTCCTATCGATAAGATGAGAGAACAACTCAAATCAAATCCATTGTACGACGGAGCTTCTATCACGGAATTCGGTTCGCCGCAGGAGGTCGTCATACGTATGAAGACATCTTCAAGCAGTGTGGGACAAGATATCGGCGACGTGACAAGAGCAGCGCTTAAAGGCAGCGGTGATTTCGAGATAAGACGTGTCGATATCGTCGGTCCGAAAGTGGGAAGCGAGCTAAGAGAAAAAGGGGTGATGTCTTTGGTCTTGGCTATCCTTGGAATACTCGTTTATGTCGCATTTAGATTTGAATGGCGTTTCGCGGTGGCTTCTGTGGCTGCACTTGTACATGACGTCTCCATATCGCTGGGTGCGATCTCTCTTGTAGGTCTGGATGTAAACTTAGACGTGCTTGCGGCAGTTCTTACGATTTTAGGATACTCTTTAAATGATACTATCATCGTTTTTGACAGGATACGTGAAGGGGTCGTCGAAACAAAAGAGCTGGAGCTGAGTGAAGTTATAAATGATTCTATTACGAGAACGCTTTCCCGTACAACGCTTACTTCACTTACGACATTTTTCGTTGTATTGACACTCTTCTTGTTCGGTGGAGAGATCATCAATGCGTTTTCCTTCACGATGCTCGTGGGTGTCGTGGTCGGTACATACTCGTCGATATTCGTGGCTTCGCCGATACTGTTATGGTTTGGATTTGATATAAAATCTTACCGTGCGAAGCTGGCTGAAAAAGAGAAACGTGAGCTTGAAAAAGAGAAAATGAGAGCTCAATACGAGGGTGGTGTAGTTTAACCAAAGGAGAGTGTGATGGACTGGGGAAAAGTAGTATACGTATTTTTTTCATTGATGAGTTTAACATCCATAGCCGGATTTTTATATGAACACACAAGTACCGCTTTATTTGTCGCCGCAAGTGTAAACCTTGTTTCGACGATACTGAAGATCGGTGTGAGAAACCTTCTTGCAGCCGAGCTTTTAGCCAGTTCATTGGTAGCGGATATACACCTTATACCGGCATTTGTGTATGTGGAGATAGTCGGAAACATGAGCTGGGCGATTGCACTCTCCATCGGAGCGCTTATCGCAAACATATTTTCGATGGGACTTGTATATATAGAGAGTTCCAAAAATAGAGAAGAGTATTAAGTAATGTTATGCACTCAAATGAGCAAAGCCCATTTGAGAAGCAGGGACACCCATGTCCCTACAACCCCCTAAAGTAGGAGATTTTTTTGCAATACACCCCCATGGATATAGAAAAAAAATGGCAGAAGTTCTGGAATGAGAATTCCAGTTTCGAGCCGAATGATGACTTTAGCAAAGAGAAAAAATATATACTCAGTATGTTTCCTTTTCCGAGCGGAAGACTGCATATGGGGCATGTCCGTAACTACTCGATCGGCGATGCCTTTGCACGCTATTACCGTCAGCAGGGGCTAAACGTTCTTCATCCTATCGGTTTTGACAGTTTTGGTATGCCTGCAGAAAATGCAGCCATCAAAAATGGAATACATCCGAAAAAATGGACATATGAAAATATAGACTATATGAGAGGTGAACTTGCAAATCTCGGTCTTTCGTTTTCAAAAGAGCGTGAGTTTGCGACGAGTGATGAGATCTATACAAAGTTCGAGCAGGGTTTTATTATCGATATGTTCGAAAAAGGGCTGCTTTACCGTAAAAAAGGTTTCTTGAACTGGTGTCCGCATGACCAAACCGTGCTTGCAAACGAACAGGTGATTGACGGATGCTGCTGGAGATGTGATACCGAAGTCGTAAAAAAAGAGATGTATCAATACTACCTCAAGATATCAGAGTATGCAGATGAGCTTTTAAACGACCTGAAGCTTCTTGAAAACGGCTGGCCGAAGCAGGTTTTGACTATGCAGGAAAACTGGATAGGAAAGTCGACAGGTCTGGAGTTCGATCTTTATCTCGATGATGCAAGTAAAGAGCTTCTGGGCGGAAACTTTGAAAAGTTCGACGTATTTACTACCCGTCCCGATACTATCTACGGAGTAAGCTATACGGCACTCGCACCCGAACACGACATCGTTACCTATATGTTAGAGAACAAGCTTTTTGATGAAGAGACGGCTAACCTTGTCCGTCATATGAAAAATTCGAATAACATCGATCGTCAAAAAGACAAGCAGGGTGTTGCTCTTGGGATCAATGTCATCCACCCGCTTACGGGCAAAAGCGTTCCTGTATGGATAGCAAATTTTGTATTGATGGATTACGGCAGCGGTGCGGTTATGGCCGTTCCTGCTCATGATGACAGAGATTATGAATTCGCGAAAAAATATGACCTGCCGATAAATGCGGTCATCAGACCAAAAGAGGGTGAGTTGCCGACCGATGCCGCATATACCGAAGCCGGAGTTTTGTTCAACTCAAGTAAGTTTGACGGCATCTCTTCGATCGATGCGAAACAGAAGATTATGGATCATTTCGAAGCCAAAAATATCGGTCAAAAGGTGATCAACTTCCGCTTAAAAGACTGGGGAATCTCGCGTCAAAGATATTGGGGCGCACCGATCCCTTTAGTACACTGTGACAAGTGCGGAATAGTCGCAGAAAAAAAAGAAAATCTTCCGGTCACTCTGCCTGAAGATGTAGCGTTCACGGGAGAAGGCAATCCCATAGATAACCATCCGACATGGAAAAACTGCAAATGTCCGAAATGCGGCGGAGATGCACTCCGCGAAACGGACACCATGGATACATTTGTCGAATCTTCTTGGTACTTTTTACGTTATACGGCATCAAAAATGACATGGAACGAAAAAGGCTTTGATAAAAAAGAGGTCGATTACTGGATGAACGTCGATCATTATATCGGCGGTATCGAACATGCGATACTGCATCTTTTATATTCAAGATTTTTTACGAAAGTATTAAGAGACCTCGGTTACATAGATAATACGGAACCTTTTGACAGACTGCTTACTCAGGGGATGGTCCTTAAAGACGGTTCGAAGATGAGCAAATCAAAAGGCAATACGGTCGATCCTGATGCACTTATAGAGAAATACGGTGCGGATACGGCAAGGCTTTTCATCCTTTTTGCAGCACCTCCGACGCAGGAGCTGGAGTGGAACGACAGTGCGGTAGAGGGAGCATACAGATTCTTAAAACGCTTCTATGACAGAAGTGCAAATGCATACAAGTGTGAGGCTTTACCTGTAATAGAGCATGCAAATCTAACAAAAGATGAAAAATTTGCCCGCAGAAAAGTATATGAGGCACTACAAAGAAGCGTAGAGGTCTATGCCGAGCGTTATACTTTCAATACGATGATCGCCGGTGTGATGGAAGCGATGAATGCACTCGGTGCGCAGGAAAACGCGGATGTCTGGACGGAGGGATACTGGATCCTTGCTTCGATCCTTGAACCTGTTGTTCCGCATATCTGCTGGGAGTTAAGCTCAAATCTGTTCGAGTGTAAAAACCTTGCACCTCAAAAGATCATAGATGAGGTCTTTGAAGTCGATACTATAAGCATGGGCGTATCCGTAAACGGCAAAAAACGTGCGGAAATAGAGGTCGGTGTAAGTGAAGAAGATGCAGATATTTTGGCTCTTGCCAAAGAGAGTGTCGAAAAATGGATAGAAGGCAAGGCGATAATAAAAGAGATAATCGTCCCGGGAAAACTTGTCAATATAGTGATAAAAGGATAAAAAAGTGTATCATGTAAGAAATTTTGTAGCAGTTTTGGTTATCATCTTACATGTAAGCGTATTGACGGGATGCGGGTACCTGCCGAGTTCCAAATATGCAAGAGAGGTCGTAGGCGATAAAGTCAGCACACAGGTCATCATTTCTGCCGTCGATCCTCAAAATACGGTGCTTATCAAAGATGCAGTAGACAGTGCGGTCATTAAAAGTTTTAAGACCTCTTTAACTGACAGAGCTCATTCTACGACACATCTCGTCATTTCGTTACAAGGTGTTTCTTATGCTCCCGTCCAGTATGACAACAACGGATACGTGATAGGGTACAGAACCACGACAGTTTTAAAGATCGATATGATCCATGAAGGGATAAGCAAAGTGTACAGTGTCAAAGGAACGTATGATTTTGCGATCGAACCAAATGCTATAATATCTGATCAGATCCGTTTTGAAGCGATCAAATACAGTGCGACCAAAGCCATCTCATCTTTTGTCGCTAAAGTTTCTGCACAGGGAGCTAGATCCAAAAAGGCCAAATGATGACAATAAACGGTATTATTAAAAACGCTGTTGAAAGACTAAAAAGAGAAGACAAGCTGTTAATGCCAGACGCGTATGCGGAAGCTTTTTGTAAAGAGGCCAAAATTGCAGGAATGCTTGTCGAGGATTGTAATCAGGTAGATAAATACGCCAATACTTTAAATAAAGATTATCAGCAGGAGTTACGGCAGTATCACTTAAAAACCACGCAGGAGCTGGTACGGTATCTGATATCAAAACTCAACCGTATGAATCCGACGAACTGTGCTACCATTTTGGCTGAAAACCAGCTCTTGACAAAAAGAGTGCTCGAAGCCGTTGAGCTTCTTCATAATAAAGAAGCCGCGACTCTAGCAAAAAAAAGTATAGATATCATAAATACGCCAAATGCTTCAAAAGAGCAGTATGAACACTACCGTCAGCTTTGGATCAATTTTATAACCAGCTATGACGACGCGTTTTTGAACCATCTAAAACCGATGGGCAAGGTCTATTCTCAAGATTTAAAGACTACCATTGAAAACCTTGCACATCAAAAATCCGTCTCCAAAGACAGGGATCTCAGGCATATTGCGACGATCATGATAGCTTCTTTGGTCCCTTCTATCGCTTCAAGCGTAAACGACAAAATAGCAAAAATCAGTGACGATCTGAGAAAAAATCCCGAACTTCTTACTTCCGAATCGATTGAAAAAGAGATAAAAACTGCTATAAAGCTCCGTATAGCACTTGACAAAGATGCTTTAAAAGAGATGATACAGTCTTTAGATATGGTGTTGGACAAACTCTCGATACAGCTTATAGATATGATCGAAAAATCCGACCAGTCGAACTCCGAGATAAAAGAGATCAAAAAAGACCTTGATAATCTCAACAGACAGGAAAATCTGGATTTTAAGACAGCTCATAATAAACTCTATACCATAGCTATAGCACTCGAAGAGAATACGGCTGCACTCAGTAAAGACCTAAAAGCCCATGATGACGAAGTAAAACTTTTGGGCAAGAAGATAGAGGTGCTTGAAAAAGAGCTCGAAGATGCAAAGAAAGCATCGCGAGAAGATTTCTTGACAAAACTTTTCAATAAACGCGCTCTTGACGATACTTTGGAGATAAAAGAGAATGAATTCGAGAGATTCGGCAGAGATTACTCGATTGTTATGTTTGATATAGACTATTTTAAGAAAGTCAACGACGAATACGGACATGAAGCGGGTGACGTGATCTTAACCGCTTTTGCAAATATATTAAAACAGGAGTGCAGAACTGTAGATACAGTCGGCAGATACGGAGGTGAAGAGTTTATGGCCATTCTCAGTGAAACCGATCTGAAGGGTGCCGTTATCTTTGCCGAGAAAGTGCGTGAACATGTACAAAAAGCAAAATTCCTGTTTCAAAACAGGCGCATAGACGTAACCGTAAGTGCAGGCGTAAGCGAACGAGCGAGGTTTCCGTCTCAAAAATCCGCTATCCACTCGGCAGACGAATATCTGTATCTGGCAAAGAAAAACGGAAGAAACAGGATAGAATCGCCATGATACAGCCCCTGGATCGATTTTTGGAAAATAAACCTCTTTTTTATGAAGAGATCGATTATGAGCGAATGCCTCGTGTTTATGCGAAAATAAGATCTAAACTGCCTCATGCAAAAATAATACATCTGATAGGAACGAACGGAAAGGGGACGACGGGCAGATTTTTGGCCACGGCTCTTTTTCACAAAGGCTTTAACGTCGGACATTACACCTCCCCTCATATATTAAAGTTCAATGAGCGGATCTGGAAAAACCGCAGCGATGTCACGGACAAAGAACTGCAGACGGCACATAAAAAGCTCTACAAACTTCTTGATAAGGAGGACAGGGAAGCTCTTAGCTATTTTGAGTATACGACGCTTCTTGCGATAATCGTTTTTGAGGGTTGTGAATATATCGTGCTGGAAGCCGGGCTTGGCGGTGAACATGATGCTACGGCGGTATTTGAAAAAGAGTTGACGCTTTTTACGCCTATAGATTTCGATCATCAGGCATTTTTGGGCGAGAGTATCAAAAGTATAGCGACGACAAAGCTGAACGCTATGGCAAAAACAGCGGTTATCGGATTTCAAAAACATGAAGAGGTTTATGAGTTGGCACGTGATATCGCGTATAAAAAAAATGCTAATATTATCTTTGTGAAAGATCTGAGTTCCTATAATATCGAAAAAATAGATATGATAGCCAAAAATCTGAGGCTCGCGAACCATCTCAGAGGTAATCTGGCTTTGGCAGCAGCGGCACTTTTAACTTTGGGATTTGACTACGATGCAGATGATTTTGCGGATGCCGAACTATTCGGCAGACTCAGTAGAGTGGCATCGAACGTCTATCTTGACGTCGGGCATAATGCTTTGGCGGCGGATGCGATTTCAGAATCTTTTGCGGGTAAAAAAATCACACTTGTCTACAATACGTATAAAGATAAGGATTTTAAATCGATTTTAGCTGTTTTAAAACCTATAATAGAGAGTGTTGAAATCATAAAAGTGAATGAGCAGAGAATAGTGGAAAAAGATATTTTGCAGTCAGTCTTTAAGGAGTTGTCCATACCGTATAGGGATTTTACAACGATCGATAAAGATAAAGAGTATCTGGTTTTTGGCTCATTTAGTGTTGCCGAGACATTTTTAAAGGGTTATGTTGGATAAAAAATTTACGATCACCATTCATGATGATAATAATTTTAAACAGATAAACTTACATAAGTTTGTAAAAAAAGCAGTTGCGTATGCCGTGGTTTTTTTAATGACTTTGGCGTTTATCGCCGTGACGACGATACTCTATCTCGATTACAGGGTAGATGCCGTTGCTCAAAAAAAGAACAAACTTGAAGAAGCATATAAGATCTTGAACGAACACAATAATGAACTGAAACTTTCAATCGCGCAGACACAAAAGAATCTGGACGATAAAAAAGATGAACTGCAAAGCGTTTCGGATAAGCTTGAAGATATCGAAGACCTCATAGGATTGAATCCTCCTACGAACATGCCTCTTATACAAAGAGCCGATATGACGAAGGTAACGTCACAGCAGATCGCAGTGCTTATGAAACTCGTACCAAACGGTTCACCGATCCCTTATAATGGGATTACGAGTAAATTCGGTTATCGTATCCATCCCACTCTTCATATTAAAGAGTTTCATCGCGGAGACGATCTAAAAGCCGAACTTAACACTCCCGTACGTGCAACGGCTGACGGCATGGTCGAATATGCAGGATATCATAAAACAAGCGGATACGGAAACCTGGTAATCTTAGATCACAGTTTCGGATTTAAGACATTTTTTGGACATCTCAATAAAATTGTGATAAAATCAGGCCAATTTGTAAAAAAAGGAACTATTATCGCATATACGGGGAACAGCGGTATGAGCAACGGTCCGCATCTGCATTATGAGATTAGATTTATACAAAGGCCTCTAAATCCGTTTTATTTTATAAAATGGAGTGTAAAAAACTATAAGGAAATTTTTGAAAAGGAAGTAAACATACCATGGCAATCTTTAGTAACAGCGACGTCAAACCTGAAAGTAGTAACAGCACCAACACAGACGCAAGTACAACCATCATCACCGTCGGTGCTTTCATTAAAGGGGAAATAGATCTAGAGTGTGATCTTTACGTAGACGGTGAGTTTGAGGGCGTTATCAACTCCAAGAAAAATGTAAATATCGGTAAAAACGGACATGTAAAAGGCAATGTCATCGCAAAGTATATAATCATCCAAGGCAAGATCGACGGAACCATAGACGCGGATAAAGTGCATATAAAAGCAGGCGGGCATGTCGTAGGTACGATCACTTCGTCCGAATTCATAATAGAATCAAAAGGTATTTTCGAGGGAGACAGTAAAATAAAGACGAGTTCTTCGGTTAAATAACGTTAGTTATGTTAAAATACGGACAATTTTTTATAGGATAAAATTTGTCGCAAACACGTTTATTTGAGTATATAAAAACTACAAAGAAACCCTCTTTGGACCTCTTGATATGTCAAGATGACAAAGAGGCTTCTTCTCTCGCCGACGTAGCCGGATTCTTCGATCTGGATTATGTCGTTTTCCCCGATTTTCGAGCAAGATTCAAAGATGATCTCCGCCCTTTTAAAGAGGAACTTTTCGAACTTTTCAGAGCTCTTAGAAAATACTATAACAGCGACAAAAAACCGCTGGTGATCTCACCTGTTAAAACCCTGCTTTTTCCTTTCCCGAAAGAGGAGCTTTTGCGCTCGACTGTTATAGAGTTCGGTTCAACGATAGATCTGCCCGGCTTTAAAGAACAGATGTTTTTTTGGGGCTATGAGTTCGTCGATATCGTTCAGATGGAGGGAGAGATCTCTTTTCGTGGAGACATCATCGATATCTACTCTCCCTCGGCAAAAAATCCGGTAAGAGTTTCACTTTTTGACAACGAGATCGAGCAGATAAAGGAGTTTGAACTTGAGACTCAGAGAACCGTAGGCGAAGAGCTGGAGAATTTTGAGATAACTTCTGCCTTTTATTCACTTGAGGAAGGGGAGTTCAACTCTTTAAAAGAGAGGATCGTACAAAGCGACAGCGACAGCTTTGTGAAAGATCTGGCATCGCTTGGTTTTTGGTATCTCGATGAGCTTTCTCAAAACTTTTTAGAGGGCAAAAACGTAAAACTGATACACGGTTTGGAGCCGGTTTTAGACGAGGCGTACGGATTAAACGATCCGCAGATACCAAGAGAGTCTTTCAACGCAGATATTGTTGCTCCCGAAGATATTTATCACCCTGTCATTCTCACCGACGTCAAGAGTCTTTTAAACGTTCATAAAAACAAAAAAATCACGCTTATCGCTTCAAATGAGTCACAGATAAAACAGTCGGGTATCTTTGACCTTGAAGGGATAGAAGTCCGTTACGCTCCGATAATACTAAACGTAATAGGAGAAAACGAGCTTATCGTTTCGCTCAATAAACCCGAAAAGAAACGCAGACGAAGAAAGACATCTATCCTTTTAGATGATCTAAAACCGGGCGATTATGTAGTTCATGAAGATTACGGCGTGGGTATCTTTGAGAAGATCGACCAGATGGAGATACTCGGCGGCATAAAAGATTTCATCGTTATCCGCTATATGGGTGACGATAAGGTTCTTTTGCCGGTAGAGAACCTGGATTATATAGACAGATATATCGCCGGAGGCGGAGCCGTTCCGGTCTTGGACAGGCTCGGAAAAGGCAGTTTTGCAAAACTCAAAGAGAGTGTCAGAAGCAAACTCTTCGAGATAGCTTCATCGATCGTGAACACCGCTGCTGCGCGCGCGCTCATAAAAGCGCCGAAGATCGAAGTCTCCAAAGGTATCATACAGGATTTTCAAGCTTCGGCGGGATTCCTTTACACCGATGACCAAAAGCAGTCTATAGACGAGATCCTTGATGAGATATCAAGCGGGCATATCATGGACAGGCTTTTAAGCGGGGATGTCGGTTTTGGAAAGACGGAGGTGGCTATGAATGCAATCTACGCCGCTTGTAAAGCGGGATTTCAAAGCGCGTTGATCGTTCCCACTACGTTATTGAGCTCACAGCATTTTAAATCGCTTGACAGAAGATTTGACGAATTGGGTGTCAGAGTAGCAAAGCTTGACAGGTTTATCGGTGCAAAAGAGAAGAAAAACATATTAAGTGCTTTAAAAGAGGGTGCCATCGATGTCGTGGTGGGTACGCATGCCGTCTTTGGCGCCGTGTTTCACAAACTCGGGCTTGTTATCGTGGATGAAGAACACAAGTTCGGAGTAAAACAAAAAGAGAAGATCAAAGAGCTTTATAATAATATCCATATGCTTTCCATGAGTGCCACGCCTATCCCTAGGTCGCTTAACCAGGCGCTTAGCTCCATAAAGACCATGAGCACGCTTCAGACCCCGCCGATGGAGAGACAGGGGGTGAGGACCTTTGTCAAAAGCTATGACGAAAAACTCATAAAAGAGGTGATCCTTCGCGAGCTTCGCCGCGGCGGACAGGTTTTTTACGTCCATAACTCCATAGACCACATGCCGATAAAATACGGCGAGTTAAGAGCGCTTCTGCCCGAACTCAGAATGGTCATGCTTCACTCCAAGATTTCTTCGGCAGATACGGAAAAAGAGCTTTTAAAGTTTGAAAACCGTGAGTATGACCTGATGATCGCGACCTCCATCATCGAGTCGGGTATTCATATGCCTTCGGTAAATACGATGATAATAGACGGAGCCGACCGATTCGGTATCGCGGATCTTCATCAGCTGCGCGGACGCGTAGGGCGTTCGAATATCGAAGGCTTCGCCTATTTTATAGTCGAAGATAAAGAGAATATTACAGAAGAAGCAAAAAAACGCCTTATCGCTTTGGAATCAAACTCGTTTTTGGGAAGCGGTTCGGTTCTTGCCTATCATGACCTTGAAATAAGAGGCGGAGGAAATCTGGTAGGCGATGCACAAAGCGGCCATATTAAAAACATCGGTTACTCTCTTTATCTGCGGATGCTCGAAGATGCGATAAAAGAGCTTAGTAACAAGGTTGAAGAGAAAAAAGCAAAGGTCGATATAAAGCTTGCTATCAGCGCATATATATCAGATGCTGTTGTAAGTGAAGACAGACTCAGACTCGATCTGTACCGCCGCCTCTCACAGGCTGAAGATGTAAACGAGATATATGAGATAGAAGAGGAGACGGTCGATAGATTCGGTGCACTTGATGATGTGACAAAACAGTTCTTCGAGCTTATGGTCATCAAGCTTTTGAGTCTGAGCAAAAAGATAAAAACAGTCACCTCATATGCTCAAAACATTACGTTTATCTATCAAAATGATTCTAAAGAGAGCATCAGTGCACCGAGCAAAGACGATGACGATATCATCAAAGCAACACTGGGGTATCTAAGAAACTCCAAACCCAAAGTTTTTTAAAATAAAACTCTGCCTCTTATGAGGCAAGCTTTAGTGCCTTAGCGGCTAGCGCAGTAAAATGGGTTTTACTCATTTTACGTATCAAATTAAGAAGGTCTTTACAGTGAAAATAGCATTTATCGGAGATATAGTAGGTCGCCCGGGACGGGTCATGGTACAACAATACTTAAAAGAACTTCGCGATCAATACGAGATAGATTTTGTGATAGCCAACTACGAGAACGCTTCACACGGTTTCGGGCTTACGAAAAAAAATGCCGACGAACTTTTTAAAGCCGGTATAGATGTGATGACCGGAGGGAACCATACTTTCGACAAAAGAGAGATATTCGATCTGTTTGATTCGTACGAGATACTGCGTCCCCATAACTATCCGGACAGTGTGACGGGAACAGGAATGAAAGTTTATGAAGTAAATGGTGAAAAACTGGCTGTTTTAAATGTCATGGGACATTACGGGATGCCTTACGTCGATAACGCTTTTAGATGCGCAGATGAAACGGTAAAGGCGTTGCATGATGACGGCATCACAAATATTTTTGTGGATGTTCATGCCGAAGCTTCCAGCGAAAAACGGGCTATGATGATGCTTTTAGAAGGGCGTGTGAGCGCCGTGTGCGGAACGCATACGCATGTGAGCAGCGATGACCTACAGATATCAAAAGGCACGGCTTATCTGAGCGATATAGGCTTGACCGGCTGTCGCGACAATATTATCGGGATGGACAAAAAGACTCCTTTAGATGCTTTTTTTACAGGTATCAAAGGGCATTTCGACGTTCCGAAAAATTGTAAAAAGATTCTGCAAACGGTGATTTATGATATAAAAGACGGGAAGTGCGAAGATACGTTTAAAATCAAAATATTTGACGATAATACCAAAATAATCACAAAAGGGTGGATCGAAAGATGAGGTTTGTTCGATAACCAAGAAGATTCTTGATTATTGTGCTTTGCCGAGTTCGGTCAAAAAACTTTCCATATCGTACTTGACCCTGAATTCAGGAGTCATAATATGGATCAAGATATCTCCAAGATCGGCGACGATCCAGTCGCTGCTCTCATCTACGTGCAGGAACTCTTCTGCGGGTTTGAGTCCTTTTTTCAGATGGTCAAGCAACGCTTCTGTATGGCGCTGCCCCAAAGATGAAGCTATGATGACATAGTCTACGAAATAATCCTTGTTTCTAAGGTCGAAAACCTCGATCGCTTCAGCTTTGTTCGCATCTAAAATATCAGATATCTTTTCTACTCTTTTATCCATTGTTTTCCTTATAAAATTTTTCTATTTCACCTGCTATTTCTACGGGTAAAAACTCTTTTTTGGTCTTTTCTCTTAAACTCGTCGAGCTTACGGGTTCATCCACATGCAAGAGGATATACCCTGAAGGTATATCGATATCGTCTCTGGAAGCTACGACAAAAGTGACTAGTTTTTTGAGCTCGTCGTAACCGTACCATCTGTCCAAACTCTTAAGATTATCGGCGCCTATGACGAGATAGATCTTCTCATATCTTTTTTTTAGGTGCCGTACGGTCTCTAAAGAGGGGACTTTACGCTTGCAGGCAAGTTCAAAATCATCCACTTCTACATCGTCATAGACAGAAAATATCTTTTTCAGCCATTTTAAACGCAGTTCGGGCGGCGCATGCACTTTTGATTTAAAAGGGTTTAAAAATGCCGGCATGACTATAACTTTATCTACATCCAAACAGGATAACGCAGCTTTGACGATACTGAGATGACCTAGATGGGGAGGATCGAACGTTCCGCCAAAAAGAGCTATAGTTTTCATTAACAGGGTGCCTTTAAACAAAATTATAGCAAATTTTTGCTAAAATAAGCCCAATTTTAACGCTTATTAGTAAGGAATAATATGTCACTAAAGATAGCAATTAATGGATTTGGACGTATTGGACGTTGTGTGGCACGGATAGCCTCAGAGCGTAATGATGTTGAGATAGTAGCTATAAACGACACTGCAAGTTTAGATATGATGGTGTATCTTTTAAATAACGATTCTGTTCATGGTAACTTTGGAAAAGATGTAGAAATTTTAGAAAACAACTACCTTAAAATCGGAAAAAACAAAGTAAAAGTATTTTGCGACAGAGATCCTAAAAACCTTGATTTTGCAGGTTGCGGCGCGGATATCGTTTTAGAGTGTACAGGCGTGTTTTTAACGCAGGAAAGTGCACAAATCCATATAAAAAACGGTGTAGAAAAAGTACTTTTCTCAGCTCCTTCAAAAGATAAAGAAACGGCGACGTTCGTTATGGGCGTAAATGAGAACAGTTATGACGGGCAAAAGATAGTTTCCAATGCTTCATGTACGACCAACTGTCTCGGACCGGTCGCAAAAGTACTTGATGACGCATTTAAGATCGAAAAAGGTCTGATGACGACTATTCACTCATATACTAACGATCAAAATATTTTAGATGTAAAGCATACAAAAGATAAACGCCGTGCCCGCGCAGGTGCGATCAATATGATCCCTACGACGACAGGTGCGGCAAAAGCCATCGGTCTCGTTCTTCCGCAGCTTCTCGGCAAACTTCATGGTCAGAGCGTTCGTGTTCCGACTCCTGATGTTTCGATGGTCGATTTAAACGTAATAGTCGGACGCGATACTTCAAAAGAGGAGATAAGTGCGCTGTTCAAAGAAAAAGCAGCGACCAACCTTAAAGGACTTTTACTGGTAGATGAAGAGATGCGTGTTTCTCAAGATTTCGTAGGTTCTACTTACAGCTCTATCGTGGCTGATGATCTGACGCAGGTAATAGGCGGCAATATGGTTAAAGTGATGGCTTGGTATGACAATGAGTGGGGATACTCAAGCCGTCTGATCGATATGGCGCTTCACATCAGTAAGTAAGTGAGATTTGATGCAGCTATATAGTATAAAAGATCTGGATTTAACGAATAAAAAAGTATTTATCCGTTGTGATTTTAACGTTCCTACGGATGAATATAACAACATAACGGATGACCGTCGTATCCGCTCGGCATTGGCGACCATAAACTACTGTTTGGATCAGGAGTGTGCAGTGATCCTTGCTTCGCATTTTGGACGTCCGCAGGGAGAGTGTGATAAAAGATATTCGCTTGCTCCCGTTCAAAAACGCCTGTACCAGCTTTTAAAAAGAGACGTCGTTCTTGCGAACGATGTTGTCGGTCATGATGCGATGCAGAAAGTATCGGAACTCAAAAACGGCGAAGTTTTGCTTTTAGAGAATCTTCGTTTTGAACCGGGCGAGACAAAAAATAACGAAGAGCTTTCTAAGAAACTGGCATCGATGGCGGATATCTATATCAACGATGCATTCGGCGTCTCTCACCGTGCGCATGCATCGGTCGAGGGGATTACGCATTTCTTTGACGAAAACAGTAAAGCCGCAGGATTTTTGCTTTTAAAAGAGATACAGTTCTTTGCTACATTGATGAAAAAGCCTGCCCGTCCGTTCGTGGCGATAGTCGGCGGCAGCAAGGTATCAGGAAAGCTTGAAGCACTCGTAAACCTTCTTCCTCGCGTAGATAAGATACTTATCGGCGGCGGAATGGCGTTTACCTTCTTGAAAAAACTCGGTTACAACATCGGAGCGTCGCTTGTCGAGGATGATTTGCTTGAAGAAGCGGGACGCATAATGGATGAAGCAAAAAGGCTCGGAGTGAAATTTTATCTTCCCGTAGATGTCATCGCTGCTGAAAAATTCGATGCAGATGCCGTCAGCAAAGCGGTCACGGCGCAAGAGATCCCTGACGGATGGATGGGGCTTGATATCGGACCGGCAACCGTCAGACTCTACCGTGAAGTGCTGGGCAATGTTCAAACCGTACTTTGGAACGGTCCTATGGGTGTTTACGAAATGGAACGTTTTTCACGCGGTTCAGGCAAGATAGCTCATTATGTGGCAGACAGTTATGCAACGACCGTGATCGGCGGCGGCGATACTGCGGATCTGGTACAGCGAGTCGGACTTGATGAAGAGATGACTTTTATCTCGACGGGAGGCGGTGCCACGCTGGAGCTTTTGGAAGGAAAAACACTTCCCGGAGTCGAACCACTTGTAAAAGCGGTGATGTCGTGATCGTCGCAGCAAACTTCAAGACAAATTTAACCAGATATCAGACAAGAGAATATCTGTCTCGATTAGAAGCGTTTATTCATGACAACAATATTAGTCAAGAAGTTTTCATATTTCCGACAGCGACATCGATCTACAGTCATGCGGGTAAAGTTAATATCGGTATTCAAAATGCATATCCTACAAAAAATGGAGCATTTACCGGAGAGATAGGCACGGACCAGCTGGACGAATTTGAGATCAGAACGGTTCTTATCGGACATAGTGAACGGCGTCATGTTTTAGGTGAAACGCAGGAGTTTATAGCAAATAAATATCAGTTTTATAAAGAGCATGGATACAAGATTATCTATTGTATCGGAGAGCCTTTAGAGGTAAGAAAAAGCGGTACTAGCGAGATGATGAGCTATCTTGACTCTCAGTTGGTCGGGATAGACATGCATTATGAGAACCTTATACTTGCGTATGAGCCGGTATGGGCAATAGGTACGGGAGTAACACCGACAAATGAAGATATTGTGAGTCTTCACTCAGCGCTTCGCCGTACATGTACTGCATCTATACTTTACGGCGGAAGCGTAAAAGCGGATAATGCCAAAGAGATACTTTCGTTAAAAAATGTAGACGGTATACTGGTCGGCAGCGGTGCATTGGACGTCGATGATTTTTGTTCTATGATAAATGATGCGGAAAATATAAAATTAAACAAGGAGATAAACAGATGATAATGAAGGGCAAAAAAGGCCTTATTGTAGGTCTTGCAAATGATAAGTCGATAGCATACGGTATAGCAAAAGCTTGTAGAGAGCAGGGTGCGGAACTGGCATTTACATTTTTAAACGATGCGCTTAAAAAACGTGTCGTACCAATAGCCCAAGAGTTTGGAAGCAGCCATGTTTATGAACTGGATGTCGGAAACGAAGAGCATATGGCAGGAATCGCTTCACTTATTGAAAAAGATTTCGGCAAGATCGACTTTTTAGTACACTCTGTTGCATTTGCGCCTAAAGAAGCTTTGAGCGAACCGTTTATGAAAACGACAAAAGAAGCTTTCGGTATCGCTATGAACGTTTCTGTTTATTCACTTATCGACCTTACGAATCGTTTGGAACCGGTATTAAATAAAGATGCATCGATTTTGACCCTAAGTTATCTCGGCGGACCGAAATATGTAGTCAACTACAATGTAATGGGTGTTGCAAAAGCAGCTCTTGAAGCTACTGTCAGATATATGGCGGTCGAGCTCGGACTCAAAGGACAAAGAGTCAATGCAATATCTGCAGGACCTATCCGTACACTTGCAGCAGCAGGTATCGGTGATTTTAAACAGATACTTACTTGGAACGAAATGAATGCTCCTCTAAAACGAAACGTGACAATCGATCAGGTAGGAAACTCCGCAATGTACCTTTTAAGCGATCTGGCTAGCGGAGTAACGGGAGAAGTTCATTATGTAGACAGCGGGTACAACATCATGGGTATGGCAGCTGCAACAAAGGATGAAAACGGTAAAACCGTCCTCTGCTGGGATACAAAAGGGGAATAGTAGACAGAATGTCTACTTTCCTATAACAGGCAGTTTGTCCATTTTCTCTTTCATAGACGGTTCGTTTGATTTGGGTTTGTTTTTTATATAAGCCCCCACTTTATCCACATACTCTTGAAGAGTAAAGTTTCTGCTTTCGTTCTCATCCATTTTTTTAATAGTTTCGTTCTTGTCGACTGTCGGAGTCCACTCTTTTTCGATCCAGGCGTCAAGTGATTTTTGCATTACTCCGTCTTTTTTGTTTTGATGTGTCGGGGACACCGCGTTTAATTCTTTATTCTGTGAAGGCGTCACTATTTCCTTTTTTACTTCTTTTTTTACTTCCTTGTGCATCGGAGACACCGTATTTAATTCTTTATTCTGCGAAGGTGTTATTACTTCTTCGTTTGTTTTTTTCTTATTGTTGAAATGCTTATCAGCATAATCTTGCATCGTATGACCGCTGCATCCAGCGATTAGAAATGTTACAGAAGTAAACATACATAAATGACCCAGAAATCTCATTTTTTTCCTTCATAGCTTAATTTTTTTTTAAAAGAAACATAAGTATATCAAAAAAAGAGAGTTTTTCACATTTATACTTTAAATTGTTGTGACAATATTGTTATAAATCCCTTGTATCGGGCTAAAACAGGACAAATCTTTTTATCTGTTTTTACAGAAATTTTTAAGAAATCTGTGCTACAATGGTCCCGGCAAAAATTAAAATAGGTCAAGCTTAAGGAGAATGAATGAAAATAGTAAAAATGAGTCTTGCGGCAGCTTTGTTAGTTGGTGCATCTGCATTTGCAATCGACAATGTAAAAGTATCAGGTGATGTACAAGTATTTTATAGTACAAATGACATGACACCATCAAATAGTGGTGTATCTGGTGTTGGTTTAGCTAAAACAGGTACAAGCGGTTCTTTATTTGATAAAGAAACTTCTGCTGCAGATGCAGGCGTGCATTTAAATGCGAGTGCAGATTTAGTAAAAAATGATTTAGTAAGCGTAAGTACAGGTGCTGCTTTCACTGCTCTTTCAACTTTAGGATTAGAAAACAACTTTGTAAGTAACGTGTGGGGAAGTTCTCACGCTGCTACAGTCGGTAATGGTTCTGGATATGGTGCAAAAGTTGAAAATTCTTCATGGTTCAATGAAGCATGGATAGCAGCAACTTTAGATAAAACAACTGTTAAAGTCGGTCGTATGGAACTTGATACACCGTTGGCATTTACAGAAACTTGGTCAATTGAGCGTAACAGCTTTGAAGCGGCCGTAGTAATCAACCAAAATATTCCTGACACAACATTGGTAGGCGCTTATGTTGGCAATGGTAATGGCAATGATAATAGTAAAACAGTTTCTTCTGCAGGTCTGGCTGTGGGTGCTGTTGTTAATCAAAATGGTGAGTTTAAAACTTATGGTACAGACGGCGCATATGCTGCAGGTATCATAAACAACTCTTACAAACCTTTAACTGCACAAGCATGGTATTACGATGTGTCTAAATATGCACAAGCTTATTGGTTACAAGCTGATTTTAGCATGAACGGTGTAATGGCAGGTGCTCAATATTCTGCAGTTAAAGCAGATGCTTCAGGTTCAAAAGAAGATAATGTATATGCATTAATGTTAGGTTATGCAATGAAAGATAAGTTTACAGTTAAAGCTTCTTATTCATCGGTTAATGATGATGGTAGTGTTGGTAAAGCTGGTTATAATACTGCTACTGCTGATGCACAATCTAAACTTTATACAGAAGCATGGTGGAACTATGGTTATGTATCTGCAACTGGCACAAATTCTTATAACATAACTCTTGAAGTACCTGTTAAAAATGTTGCAGATTTTGGTGTTTATTATACAAATGCTGATCAAAGTGCAAAAGGTGCTACAAATGCCGGTAACGCAGTACAACATGATTTAAGTGAAATTACATTAACAGCTACTAGATCATTTGGTCCGTTAGACGCAACTCTAGCATATAGCAATATTGATGCTAAAAATCAAAATATCAAAGCAGGTCATACAAAAGGTAGCGCGTATAGCCAAGTACAAGCATATTTAACTCTAAACTTCTAATAAAAGTTTTTAGTTAAACCTCTATTTCGCCTTCGGGCGAAATATCCTCTTTCAAATCTAGCTCATATAAAAACTTTTTATTTATAACTGACAACTATCTTTTTACTAATTGTGTAGATTCGTATCTTTGATAACAAAGTTGTATATAAATAGTCAGATCGTTATGTAAGTAGGTTTGTTTGTTTGGAGCTTTATTCCATCATATAAAAAGATCTTTTTGTCAGCCTATGACGCCGTTACTCATAATATATCTGTTTCTTCCGCTTTCTTTTGCTTCATAGAGTTTTTTATCTGCTTGTTTTATGATATCTTCTTCGTTGAGAGCTTCATCGGCTATACAGGATACAAGACCGATGGAAAGAGTTAAATAATCGCTTACTTTACTGCCGCTGTGCGGGATCTTGGACTCTTCCATCTCAGTACATATCTTTTGCGCCAATGTCGCACTGTCTTGTGCGTCTACGTCCGTGATAAGAACACCGAACTCCTCTCCGCCGAGTCTAAAGACAAAGTCGCTCGGTCTTTTTAAAACCGATTTTAACACCCTTGCAACCTCTTTGAGTGCTTTATCTCCTTCGATATGCCCGTATGTATCGTTGTATTGCTTGAAATAATCTACATCGAGCATCATAAAGGTTATCTGATTTTTAACACGTTTTGCGCGTTTGACTTCTCTTTCAAATACTAAATTGAAATATCGTCTGTTATGAAGATTTGTAAGTGAGTCGGTATAAGAGGCATTTTCCAGTTTCCTGTTGGCTTCTTTTAATTTGCGTGAAGCCACTTCCAGATCCGATTGATCTTTTTGTATGCTTTTAAAGACAATAAACGATATCAATAATACGCCGCCAATGACAAAGAACAGGATAATCCCCAATTTTATCTTCGTTTCGTAATATGTATCTAAAAGTTCTTTTCTTTGAAATTGTGCACTGTCTATCTCATAGGCCCTTAATTTACTGACTATTTCATCGATATGGGTTATTTCTGACGTTAGCGTTTTTATGGATATCTTATTTACCTCTTTTCCCTCGAGACAGATTTGTTCTAGCTTTTGAAGATATTTTTTTGATTTTTCGATCTCCTTGGTAGCGTAGTTAATATAGGGAATTTCATCATTGCTTTTATATTGATTTTTATAACTGTTCCAATTCTTATCTATTTTTTTTATCGCCTGCTTGATAGTAGCGGCGGTTTGACGTGAGTTCATAATATTGTTTTTTGCCAGATAGATATTCGTTTGAAGATGTATATGATAAGCATCCAATATCTCATCAAGCTCCAAAACGGTTACAAAAGAACCAAAATACAGGGAATCCAGATTTTTTTTCATTGACGTGATATTGAGTGTTCCTACGATGCCTATAAACGAGAGACCGAGGGTGATAAGTATAAAAAGAAAGAGCAGTTTGCTTTTAAGACGAAGGGCATCGATAAACTTCAAGCATTTCTCCTATGATTTCTATAATAGAGAAACAAAGCAAGTTTAATGCCAGAAATTATAAATAAGGTCTATTTTTTGTAAGGGACGACAGGCAGTTTTTCCCCGATGGCATACATCATACCGCCTTTTAAGTCATATACATGGTATTTCAGTTCGTTCGATAAAAATTTTGAGACAAGGTTCGTTCTGCTCCCCGTCCTGCATACAAGGGCGAATGGTTTTTTCACATCGACTTTCTCAGACAGCTTCTTTAAAAAAACGGGTATGTTATAGTTGCCTTTTTCATCAAAAAAAGTGATAGGGATAGCATTTTTCAATATTCCTGTTTCTTTCCATTCGCCTTTTGTCCTTATATCTACTATCGGTATGTCTTTTTTCAAAAAGCTCTGATCCGGATATATTTTTATGACTTCCGCAAATAACGATGTCGCAGCTAAAAGCAACAACAATATAAATATTTTCATACTGTGTGTCCTACCTCTGTTTTGTTATATAATTATACTTATATAAATTAATAATTAGGTAAATGATGTCAAAAAATATAGATTCCGTTTTAAGACTTAAATATATAAGAGTCTTGGAGAGATTTTTTAAAAGTGTCGTATCGTATCTTTCCATAACAGGAGAGATAACAAAAGAGGGATATGTTAAAAAAATAGAGAACAATCTAAAATATTTTCAAAAAACCCAGAGTGTGATGTTGTACAAAGGAGAGTTCAGTGATCTGGAGTCTCTGGTAAAGGAGATGATAGCCTATTCAAGCGGTGATGAAACGATAGAAAATATAAAAAGTGATATATTATATAAGGCAAACAGACTTGAAAAAACGAAAAATAATAGAAAGTATAAGAAAGATAAACATAAGGCGGAAAAATTTAAAGATTGGTGATCAATAGGTGTTAATATTATAATAAAATATGTTAGAATAAACGCATATTCATTCAGCAAAACGGGGAGTAAACCAATGGAATTTTCTAAGAACATGAGTATCCATAAGAAGATGAATTATCTTTTGATTTTTGTTGCCATATCAATATTTTTCGGATCCATATCTACCTTTTTTATTTTAAACAGTATAGACTCCAGATATCAAAGATTGAAAGAAAAATATGTAGCAGGAGAAATATATACGCTCTCCATCGAAGCAGATATGAACTATGTCAGCAGAACGGACAGGGATATTATGCTCGGCGGAAATCATGACGCGGATATACAAAAAATATCCCAAAAGATCGATAACGTATCCAAAAACTTTAAAAACCTAAAAGAAACCGCTGTAAATGACAATGAACTCTCTTTGATAAACGACGCGGAAAAATCTACAATGTTCTTTTTAAACAACGCATTTACAATGATGAAGTCCTTGACTCCCCAGCAGATAAGCGAAGATAAAGAGGGTGAGATATATAAGCGTTACAAAACGACATTGACCCCGCCGGCCGAAGAGTCCAGAGAAAAATTTAAAAAGGTCGTCGAACTTAAAGCGCAGGCTCTTGAAAAAGCAAGTGAGGATATGTCGACGCGCACCTCTATATACAAGTTTATCGCATTGATCGCGGGTATCGGTATCGGTATAACGGTCTTAATCTTCTCTCAAATCCTGATCAAATCCATCATTAACGCAATAAGCAGTTTTACGCAGGTGATGAAGCACACTGCAGAAGGTAATTTAAAACACGACAATATCAGCAAAAACGAATCTACCGAGTTTGGAGTAATGGGAATAGCTTTGTCATCGCTTTTGGATCAGATCGAAAACTTTGTGCATCAGATAAACAACTCGATCAGTAAAGCTTCTACGGGCGATTTTAGCTACGAGATAAATGCAAAGGGGATGAAAGGCGAGTTTGTCAAAGGTATCGAACTCGTTAAAAACAGTATACATGTTATGAAAGAGCAGGAGTTTAAAAAACAGCAAGACGGATTTAACTCTCAGCTTAGTACTCTAAGTATCGGTGTGACCGAGAGTATGACGTTAATCCAGCAGGATTTGGCTACCAATATCGAAGCTTTAAAAGTCGTAACACAGGCTACAAAATCCGCCGAAGCCCAGGCAACGGACTCTAAACAAAATATCGAATCGATAGTAAAAGAGCTTGAAGATTTGAAAGAGCAGGTCGGTATAAACAATCATGCCATAGATGAACTTGCTTCTCAGGCTGAAAGTATCACCTCGGTCATAGAACTCATTACCGATATCGCAGACCAGACGAACCTGCTTGCACTCAATGCGGCGATAGAAGCAGCGCGTGCGGGAGAGCACGGACGAGGTTTTGCCGTTGTGGCGGATGAAGTCAGAAAGCTTGCCGAACGTACGCATAAAGCAACGGGAGAGATTTCGATCTCGATCAAAACGCTGCAGCAGGGTATGAGTGAAATACAGGCAAGCAGCGATTCTATGAGTAATATAGTCGAACAATCAACTCATAAGATATATGATTTTGAAGAAACGCTGACCGAGCTCAGCGATAACTCTTCAAGCATAGTCAAATCGTCATACAGCATGGAAAACAGCGTATTTGTCGTATTGGCCAAGATAGATCATATACTTTATAAATCGCGTGCATACAACAGTATTATAACTGCCAAACCTGTCCTCTCTGTCGTCGATCATCATGGATGCCGTCTTGGTAAATGGTATGACGGAGAAGGCAAAGAGAGATTCGACCATACCAATTCATATGCGAAATTCCCTGCACCTCACTCTACGGTGCATAAAAACGCTAACGGAAATATGAAATTCTTAGAAGCTGATAATCCGGCAGAAAACATCCTTGTGCATAAAGACGAGATCATAAATAATTTCCAAGAGATGGAAAAAGCAAGTTCTGAACTGTTCGTATTGATGGACAGTATGCTTGCTGAAGTCAAGAAGCTGAACAGTTAGAGGATTTCTCTATCTGTTCCCTGCATTTACGGCGAGCTGCGCCATTTTTTGAAAATAATCTTCTATACTTTTAGATCCGTCTATGATTTTATCCAGTTCGATCAAAAAATAGTTTTGAGTTTTTACATCGGCCATATTAAAAGTATAGATAACCCACTCGTAGTTTAAGGAGAGTTTTGAGCCGTTGTCGTCGACCTCAAATGTCTTATAGAGATTTATATCTTGAAGAGCCAGTGAATCAAGAGCTTTTTTATAGAAATCGTTTATATTATAATCGATCAGTTTTTCCAGTTCGTTCTCTTGTATCTTGACATCCACTTCTTCCAAGCCGTTTTGCCCGATGATAAGTGCTTTGCCCAAAAAGAGCTGCTGGCCTATAAAAAAAGGAGTATGCGTAGTACTAAGAGCATTTCCGTCCGTATAGATTATATGATCGTTGAGGATATGCGAGCTGTCTACCAATATAGAATTGAAAAAAGTATATATACTATTTACCTGTCCGTCAAATTCTTGGATTTTTATGCTCTTGTCCGCTGGATCGATTGAGTAAGCTTTCATAAGTTTTTTTACCTTAAATAAATGAAAAATTTGATGTTTGAAAGTGAAGTATAGACTTCAAAGGAAGAGTTTCTGTTAAGCGAAAAATCTCTATTTTTGGGCTTTTGCTTGACATATATCCTTAAAATTTCGAAAAATTTTATCATTTCCGGATATGAAAAGTCAAGAAAAAATATATCTTGTGCATACTCTCCGTTGATATAAATCAAGGCGTAGTTTTCAGTACTTGTTAAAATTTTAGATTATAATGATTAAAAGGATTGTTTATATGAAAAAAATATTGTTGTTAATTATGCTCGTTTCGTCCGTATTATTTGCAAAATCGGAGACGCAGGCATGTAAAAAATGTCATCCGACAATAGTCGAGGAGTTTCAAAGTTCTTTACATAAACATGCTTCTTTCAACGATGATAAGATACATAAAGCACTCTGGGACAGACATCCGCTTCATGCAAAGGGTAAGTATGAATGTGCTAAATGTCATGCTCCAAACGCTAAAAACGAAGAGGATATGAAAGAACCGTTTACATGTTTGAGCTGCCATACGATAACAAATATAGAACATCATCCGATCTCAGATAAAAATATTTACGAAACCAAGCCAAAACAGTTCTATTCTGCAGAGGCGGGAAGAGAGAACGAAAAGTTGGTCTATAAAGAAAAAACTTCATTTTTCGGATTGCAGACAGGAACGGTAGGGTCTCCGTACCATAAGATAGATTATAGAAACAAGCAGTTTTATACGGGAGAGATATGTATGGGATGCCACTCTCATAAACAAAATTCTCATCAATTCACGCTCTGTCAGACGGACAAAGAGGGCGCGAGCAGTAAAAAACAAAACTGTATTACATGCCATATGCCAAAAATCAAAGGCACTGCGACTACGATCAGGATCAGCGAAACACATGCTTTTCACGGTTTTGCCGGTGCTAGAAATAACTCGGAGATGCTGTCTAAGTACGTTGAACTCAGCTTTGAACAAAACGAGAATGGCTTTAGCATTGGTATAAAAAACAGATCGCCGCATGATCTTTTAACCCATCCTTTAAGAGTCGTAGAGCTTAGAGTCAACCTCATACGAAACGGTAAAACGACCGCTTTAAAAAGTCAAAAGTTTTTAAAAGTGATAGGACATGACGGCAAACCGTCCATGCCGTGGATAGCCGATAAAATTCTAATGAACACTATGATAAAGGCAGACGAAAAAAGGACCGTGGCATATACAACTCATCTGCAAAGCAAAGACACGATCGAAGCAGAGCTTGGATTTTATATTGTAAATCCCAAAGCACTCGGCAAGCTCGGACTTGAGAAAAATGAAGACGCCAAAAAGTTCACGATCTTAAAACAGAAATACTTCACCGTCAAATAGAATATAATGCATATGCTATAAAATCGTCAGTATAGTTCAATGCTTCGGTAAGTTTATGTAAGATTGTAAACTTTCACAAAAAAACTGACAAAGTTTGAAATGAAAGATAAAATATGGGAACGATTACTGGGCTAAAATTAGGTTATTTTTGTTTTTTGAGATGACTGACATTTCAATTAAATATTGCTATAATTTAATAATAAATTATGATTTACTAAGATATTCTTTTCGAGAAGAGAATGATCGATGAAGTATTTCAGCTGATAAGTGCATCTAGCTAAAACAGATAGATTTCTCAGACGTTGGCGTGTCCAGACATGTGAAAATAATGCACTAGATTTAAATATGTTTAAGAGGGGTAAAAAGTGAAAATAATATCTATATTTTTAATTGTTTTTTCTTTTCTTGGGTGTGCTAATATTAAAACTTCTTATCATTCAGCACATGGGATAGATTATAGTCCAGTTAATACGAAATCCCAAGTTCAGAAAATTCAAGAGTTAAGCCAAGGAACTCAAGAACAAAAAAATAGTGCAATAGAAGAAATAAAGAACCATTCGGATAAATACGCTCCTGCAGTTTTTTTCCCTGTTGCAAGAGAGCTCTTTAAACAAGGAAAAATGGACGAAGCACTTTTTTGGTTTCATGCAGGAAGAATCAGAACAATATTTGACATTAAAAGGTGTACGGATCCTACAGTAAAAGGAGCAGTGGTAATACTGAGTAGGAACTTGCCATCGGAATTTTATAAAAAGCAAGCTCAAAATCCTGATCTTACAGAAAAGATGATTTTTAAAGCCATAAATTGGGATAAAGCAACACCGTATAACTATGATCCAAGATGGATTGCACTCCATGGTATCGGTGCATTTCAAGGGAAATTAAGTCCTCAGCTAGTAATCCCCGAATATAAATGGGGATTACTAGCTGATCAGAATCGACGAAAGTATCTTCAAACTTCTCTTAACATTCTTCAAAGGCTCAGAAGTAAAAAGTAAGAGTTTTGGTTCATTTTATTAATGATAAACTATATTATACACCTTCGAATTTAGTGGAAAGTTTCCAAGAGATTTTCTACGCAAAATACATAAAAACACTGAGAAGGTCTGTAAAGACTGTTATAGCATAGCGGCAATGGCTGGGTAATGACAGATTTTTTTACACACATGAAGAAAGAAGAATCTTTTATTCAAAACTATAAAATGTTTCATTATCAAGAAGAGACCGTGATTTGGGATACAAAAAAAATAAAATCATTTCCTATCAAGACAGTAGATTGTAATGTTCTTCCGGAAATTACTCAAGGGTTTAATTTAACAGAGGGAAACTAATTCAAAAGAAGTCTTACTCATTTCTAGAATATGAAGGCAGAGAAAAAAGCTTTTTTGCCAGTAAGACAATCAACCTTGGAATTTGATGTTCAAAGTGGAAAACTCTGTTGTATTGATAAATGTATGTACCCATTATTTGACTACCAGTGTGCGTCAAAAATGTGTATAAAAATATTTTTTTTTAAATTCAGATATTTTAAAATGTAGTGAAACATGGATTTAGAAAGAAAAAGTGGTGACTCCAAGGGGAGGGTCACTCCATCACTTTCCAGCCCAATTTTAGGGCCCTTAATTGAGTATCACAACTCTCGTGTGTACAAATTTGTGTACAAAATTTATATACCGATTCTATCCTTTTTTCTCTTGAAATGTCAAGAAACTACACTAATTATTTTTATAAACTTCACTTATAATTTTAGAAACCATATATTTAGAAAAAAACTTTTTTTTGTAAGGTTTATAACAATGTAAGGACTATTAGTCTTTAAATAAAAGAAAAAAGGAGAGAAAAATAAAAAAATAAGTAAAAGCATAGAGAGAGTGACAGCTATACTCTCATCATATTAGCTCGAGTTTGTGTGTTCAAAGTGACATACTATTCATAATATAAATACTCTGCTGATCGTGCATTGTGTGTTCATTTTAATAGGGTTTTCGGTATATGTTCCCACTATAAAAACTATACTTGTCTAATTTTTTTGCGCTGTACACATAATTATTATTATGTCCTTCTAGGACTCTTTTTAATGAAGTAGTAAATCAATAAAAGGAGGCCATTATGCCACATAAACTACATTTCGAATTTTACGGTGATAAATATTTTATCAATGTTGCAAAAAAAACTTTGCTTATCGTAAATATAAAAAACCTTAGTCGTCAATTCTACTATTTAGATGGATTACATATCGGAGATGCTTGGATTATTTTAGAAGCAACGCTCTCTTCAATAGATGCCATTATCTGGGAATTTGAAGATATAGATATCAATTTTAAGTATTCTAAGAAGGTTAAGTGATATGGCATTCAAAAAAAATGATGTAAAAAGATTATCTCACATCTTTGAATGTTCTGAACAGGATGTTCACTCTGCACTTTACATGTGTACTGCTTATCTGAAAGAGAACAATATAAACACTTATACAGTGGCACGGACCATAAGTATTCTTGCTGATAAATTACAAAAAACACGAAAGAAAAAAGATGTGGTTGAATATCCGGATTTTGATATGAAGCACATTGTAGTTAGAAAATATCGAGCTGACATTGTTGAACTTTATAATTCAACAATTGGAACATTAAAAGGTTGGGGATGGATTACAGCAGAATTACAAAGGCTACATAATATAAAAGTCTCTCGACAAACAATCAGGGCCTATATACAAAAATATCAGGAGTGGCAATTATGGCAAACTTAAAAGGAAGTACATTTTCGAAACAAATAGTGAATGCAAAAATACGCATAGAAGCTCGAGGTATTGGTAGGTATCAAAAACAAGATTTACATCTTACCCATAGCAACGCCCTAGCCTTGAAGCGAGACTATTGGTTGAAATCTTTTGCAGAGTATGCGAGTTCTTTGAAGTTAAATGAGACGAAATTAAACAACTATATGAATAATCAGATTGTTAATGATTTTCTTACTCTAAAAACAGCTCACTTAAGTCAAAAATCTGCAATCAATTTTATCAGAGGATTTTCAGCTTTAGTGGATGCTTTGAAAAGTACAGGAGTCACTGCTAATGTAGATAAAAATGTCTTCGATTTACATGTAAATAAGGTCAAGCAAAGCAAGCGAAATCAGCAAAAAACACAGAATAGAGATATTAAAGATATAGAAAGTGTAATCAACGAGTTATATGAAATTAACCCATCTTTTGCTGCTATGGCAAAGTTGCAAAGCAGTTTGGGTCTTAGAGTGTCAGAAGGAATAGAACTTTTAAAAAATTCAGACCAGTATATTAAACAAGACAATGCTATTCAAGGGTTGGTCGGTAAAGGTAATCATGTGTACGAACCAAAGCCATTAACGATGGAATTACGACAATTATTAAAGCAAAATCAAACAGTAAGCTACCAGTCTTACCAAAACGCTTTAAAATCTTTGGGTTTGACAAGTCATAGAATGCGTTTCACCTATGTCAGAAACCGTATGGAACAGCTTTTAAAGACAACAAGCTATAAAGAAGCCCTTGCTATTGTGTCAAAAGAGATAAATCATGTAAGACCAAGCATTACAGCCTGGTATCTTTCCCAAACTTCTTTCTAATTTCAAAAATCAAAAAAATTTTTACAGTTTACAACATAGATATCTTCCTTTAAGGACCTATCTATGTTTGACACTATACAAGAGCGTTTACAGTTTATCTCGGGCTTCATAAAAGAGAAAAAGATACAAGAAGAAAATAATGATTTCCCCACCTCCTTGTATCCTTATACTGACTTCTCGGACACATTGACATTTGCACCTATGACAACAAATGCGTTCCATAGTTACTGCAATATTTACAGAGATTATGCGGATGAAAGAACAAATAATTTTTTGGATAAAGCGTATGTAATAAAAAGAGAAAATGATCGTTATATATGTGGTATGCGAGAATTACATGACACACAAGAGAAGGCACAAAGAGCAGAAGTACAAAATCTAATGAGCTCAATGGAAGCACACGCAGACGAGTTTACTCTTGAACCGTATATGCTGACGCTTACTTTAACAAATGAAGAATTGAAAAGTAAAAGTTCGAATGTATCGTTTTTAGAACACGCAACTGTAGTATATGATCAAGTGAAAATTCTAAGATATTTTATGAAATTGATTTATTCAGATCGCTTGACAAAGTACAAAATGCCAAACTTTTTTTGGATGCGAATGCTAGAGTTCACCAAGATCGGAAATGCTCATTTGCACGAAGCTTTGTATATCAAGAGAGATAACCTAATAGATATGATAGAACTAATCGGCAGAAAATGGCTGGACTTCCCACTTGTTGGTAGAACACATCTTACTGTTGATCCGCGCTCGTGGAAAGAGATATCAAGAAAACTTGAATACAAAAGAATCAGTACAAATGAGTACCTTTTAGTGGATTATTCACATGTAAAATTCTTTGAAAAAGGCCATCAGGATGCAGGTAAAGGCTTCATAATAAGAGTGCTTACAAAGAGGAAAGAATCCAATAAACAGTCAAAAAAAGCTGTCAGCAGATACATAATGAAATATCTGCTCAAGACTCGATCAAGTGAACATACAAAAGCATCATTACAGAGAGCAGTATTTAGTTTTTTACGAATTAACCCATTTAGTTTCAAACGGGGAGTACTGTTTTCATTAACAAAGTTTCGGGCGATTAAAAACAAGCTGATTAAAGAACAAGTCATATCCAAGGAAGACAAACATAGCTTATATACACTTGCAAAAATGCAAAGGAGAGGTAAACTGAAAGTGAGAGATCATTATGAGTTTACCTCTTTTGGAAGTTTCCAGTGGAAAGCTTCCAAAACAGATTTTGTGCCATTGCCACAAGATCTTTTAGGCTATAACTTTAAAAACTTTCAGGGGCATCTGATCCCTGGCAAGTTCTACGATCAAGATTATTGGAAAGCTTTTTTTACAATAAGAGTCATTGATGTTATTTTTGAAGACAAAGTATTTAAAATATATCTTGAACCGCAATACGAAATAGTTTACTCTTGGTTGTTGGAGTAGTCCGAGTGACACCATCTCTTTTGGTGTTAAATAACATAAAAAGAGATGGTGAAACGAAATCTATTCATAAAGCATTATTTTGTCAGTAAGAGAAGGAAAATAATATATATAGTGCCGTAAATACTGTGTTTATTTTCTGTATAAGTTGTGAACGAAGTATAGTGAAAGATGTACATAAAAAATTGATGAAATACTTTTTAGAAAGATGTTTATATTATTAATTAAAAAGTGACTCAAAAATCAGGTATCTTGAAAGATTTTGCTATAATAAGCAAATAAATGTAAAAGGTAATTTATGAATGATTCTACAATGATGGTTATTGCACTTTTGACATTAATGGTGACTGCTATTGGTGTGTTTTACACTTACAAGTCATTTACGAAAAAGGATCCGTCAACGGCCAAAGTAATTGGAATTGGTGATGCAACTAATGGTGATAAAGTTATGGGTGATAAAGTTGGTGGTGATAAAGTTATGGGTGATAAAATCGTCAATGAGAAAGATAAATCATGAGCTTATTTGATCATACAGAAGGAGATAATGTTCATGGTGATAAAGTCATTGGTGACAAAGTCATGGGTGATAAAAAGACCTATGTTCTTAACCATGTAGACTTAGATATTGGTATTTTAAAAGATATTTTAGAAAATAATCCTCTTGTTATAAAAGCATCACTTACTAAGTTGCATACGATTCCAAGTCAATTTGCTCCAGATGAAAGAACAATTCCTATCAGTGATAAAAATCTTCAGAATGGATTAGAAGAATTCTACGAAAACTTTATAAAAAGAATAGAACAAAAACTTTTGGCATTAGATAAATTTTTTCAAGAGAATGATTATGTAGATGATATTGAAAGTGCTGCTGATTCAATTAAGATGTTTATATTCACTTATGCCAATAGAAATAGTATGAAGTTAGAGCCTATGATTTTTAATGCAATCATTCAAGAACATACAAAGCCAATATCAGGTGGTCAAGAAAAAGGTATTATGAAACTCATAATATATTATTTATATAGATATTGTTATATAGGGCTTAAAGATGCCTAGATATATTATGACTCATAGAAGTAAAGATTTGAAGCGAAGTGTTTTGGTAGTGTCATATCATCTTATGATGGAAATGAAAACACATAAAGAATACAAATTAAATGATATGTATCAATATTTGAAAAATAAATTAAAAATACAACAAAAAGATTTTGTTTATACATTGAATTTTTTGTATATCTTAGGCAAGTTAGAATATATTAAAGCTGAAGACACAATAAGGTTATCTAAATGAAATTATCAAAAATATATTCAGATAATGAGAATTTTAAAAGCATAGTATTTAGAGATAGTATAAATTTTATCTTGTCAGATGATCATAGTGTTGGTAAAAGTACATTATTTAGTTTAATTGACTTTTGTTTGTTAAAAGGAAGTAAAGATTTCTTAAGCAGAGAACAATTTTCAAACTTTACATTTTACTTAGAATTGGAAGTAAATTCAAATAAATATTTGACAATAAAAAGACCAACTCGTGGTTCAAGCAATATTACAGCAAAGATTTTAGATCATAAAGATCTTTTACTAGATACTGATACATTTGATATTGTAGGTGGAGTCGAAGTAGTTAAAGCGTACATTCAAAAAAGCATAGGATTTTGTTTAGATGATTACCGACAATATGTGAGTTACTTTTTAAGAGATCAAGATAATCAAAGTGATGTTTTTAGGTTAAATAAATTTATAAGACAGAGAGATATTCATTATAAGCCAATAATTTCAAATCTATTAGGCATTGATGGAAACAAGATAAGAAGAAAATATGAACTTGATAATGAAATAGAAGAGATATCAAAACAAATTATTGTAAAAGAAAATGATTTAGGCAATTATAGAACTAAAGAATCTATTATAGAAGAAATATCTGTTTATGAAAAGCAATTAAGCGAAAAAGAAGAACTCTATGCTAATTTCGACTTTTATTTAAGTGAAAAGAATATAAGTAAAGAACTTATTAACAACATAGAAACAGAAATATCATTATTAAACCAAGAGCGAAACTCACTCAATAGAGAAATAGATTATATAAATAAATCTTTGGAAGAAGAAATAGCAATTGATGAAGAGGATATTAATGGTTTATTTGATGAAATGAAAGTTCTATTTCCTACAGATTTAAAAAAGAACTATACCAGTGTCATTGCTTTTAACAAACAAATTTTGGAAGAAAGAATAGTAGTATTTAAAGAAAATAAGACAGAATTTTTAGCACAAATTGAAAATATTGAAAAAGAATTACTTGGTTTGAATGAAGAGAGAAGTAAGATCCTATCTGTATTAAAAAATACAGATACAATGGCCAAATTCAAAGAGTTAGAAAAAGAAATCATTAATTTTAGAACAAAGATAGAAGTTCACAAAGATAGATTAAATATTTTTGATGAGATACAACTAATGAAAGAAACTTTAACTTCTAGACGAGAAGAGCTTAGTAAGACAATTCAAGAAAATAAAAGAATAATAACTAGTCCATTTATAACTCAATTGAAATCTAATTTAATTAAATACGGTAAGCTTGTTTTTAATAGAGAATTGGCTTTTTCAATAGGATTTAATACTTCAGATAATATTGAATTTGACTTGAAGGTAGAAAATAGTCAAGGTTTTGATAATGCTTTAGATGAAGGGCATACGCTTAAAAAGCTTTTATGTTTTGTTTTTGCTGCTGCACTGGCAGAATCATATAAAGATAAAGAGTTCATAAAATTTGTTGCTTTTGATAGTCCTTTTGATGGTGATAAAAATACATATCAAGATGGTGTGTATACTGCCATCAAAGAATTAGGTGCAAAAAATATTCAAACGATTATTACTACAGTATCTGAGGTTGTTAATAATGCAACTAATCTACAAGAGATTAAAGATAATTATGTTGTTAGATATTTAAGTGAAACAGATAAATTAATAGGCGATTTTTAAGTATAGATCACTTATCTTTTTAGGTGAATCTATTTGTATTATTTATAAGGAAATATCTAATAGTGGTAGAAGTAAAATCAAAGCAAACATTGAAAGATGCTATTCTAAGCGGTGAAGATGAAATTAAAGTTGACAATCCAGAGCTAGAAAAATGGATTATTCTTATTCATGGAATTAAACAAGTTACATGGAGTGTGGCAATTTGCCTAGTGGCAGCAGGTATATATAGTCTCCTTGCAACACCAGCAACAGGAGGAAGTACAACTCCCGTATCAGCTATCGCCGCTGGTGGAGTGTCAGTTTTGATTGGTATGCCTGCGGCGATTGCAATGATAAGTTTAGGAGTGGTTATGGGCGGAATAGTTGGCCTTAAAGCTATCCGCAATAATTATCGAATCATGTCTAAAACACCAGGAGCTTTAATTCTGAAAAGGAAGCATAGCGCAGGTTGAATTTAATTTCAAGTGAATAAGATCTTTGAAGTCAAGTGTCTTAATCCCCTCATAAAGCTCTTCAACTCCATACCCTTGCGAATAAACAACAGAGGTCATATCTTTGTCAGGTTCGTGACCCATAATGCGATTCATAAGGTCTTTTGGCAGCTTATAGTGAACAGCATTTTTCATAAGCTGGTCTCCAACATTATGTCTAAGACTATGAAATACCTGATCTTCTTCTTCAGTTACATGCTTCCTGAAATACTTCATAAAATTCTTGCCATAGTCCGTGTTGTACCTTTCCTCTTTCGGGTGGAGCCTCAGGTTTTTCCATAGTCTTGGCTGTTTATTTTTTATGGAATTGTAGTATTCAATAAATCCAAGCTCAATAAGCTTAGGATGAAGTGGCACTAGACGGAAGGCATTCTCATTTTTAAGATGTTTGTCTTTCTCTTCATTGAGGTCAAAGTACCATATAATCTCACCCATGTCTGTTGTAATACTTTTAAGGTCTTCTACATAGAGCTGGCATATCTCGTTTTGTCGCATACCAGAATAACCAGCAATTATAGGAATCCAGTATTTCTCAGGTGCAAATGTGAGGGTATGCTTCAGCTTGTCCGTATAGAGTTTAGAAGTGAAAAGCTTTTTAAGATTCTCTTCGCTTAGTGGTTTTCTCTCTTTTTGAATCTTCTTGCTGTTTTTTGGTTTTTTCATCAAGAATGGTTCGACTATGTTTTCTGTTATATAGCTGTATCTCGCATCGCTTGCAATATCGAATATCTGTTTTATTGAGAGCATCTTCTTTTGCTTTGTAGCGAATGCTGTTTTTTCATTCTCTTTTAACTCTATGGTTTTAAGCTCAGAGTAGGTAAGGTGTTTAAACTGTGGTTTTTTAGTTCTGCTAGAGGGAAGGTGGTTATGCAGTGCATCTGCAAAGGTTCTTAGGTCTTCTTTTGTAAAGGAGGTAATGTCTCTAGCCTCTGCATTTTCAATGACATAGATAAAGTCTTGATATGCAGCTTCATAATCTCTCCATGTACTTTGAGTAGTATTTGGAGCTGTGAGCTTTTTCTCTTTTATGAAAAGCTCATAGAGTTCCTTAAAGGTGATGGTCGTTCTTTTTACTTCTTTTGGTTCCTCTTTATTTGAGGTGCAAAGTCTGAACGCACATCAATGATCTGCGTGAATGTCTCTAATGCATCGAGGTTCTTGAGGAGTTTCTTTTTTTCTTGGAGAGTATAGTTTCCTATCTTGTTTAATATCTGATCGTTGATTTCTTCGTTTTGTTCATGGTAGAACTGCTCTGTTGAGTAGGTGATGATTGGAAGAGTTGGAGTATTGAGTTCTGCAAACTCTTTCATCCGTGTCATGTACTGCATAACAAGTGCATCTTTATTGTTTCCGCCATATAAAACTAGCATAGTGAGAAGCTCCTCATAGATTGAATTTAGTACCTTTATCGACAGTGTAACCTGGAAATGGCTGCTTTGCGACACTTTGATTCGGATTTCTTCACGATTTTTGAAGTATTTTAAACATTCTTTGGGGATTCTTCTGCGAAAATAGAAAGTTTTATTGCGTTGTAGAAAAAAGTTACTCATAATTTGACCACCGTGTGTGACAAAAATGTGTACAAAACGCGCTATGTGACATTCACTAAATTGTTAAAGTGGCTAAAATAGGGAGTTAGAAAGAAAAAGTGGTGACTCCAAGGGGATTCGAACCCCTATGGCAAGGATGAAAACCTTGAATCCTAACCATTAGATGATGGAGCCAGTTATAAAGTGGTGTCCCGTGATGGACTCGAACCATCGGCCACATCATTAAAAGTGACGTGCTCTACCAACTGAGCTAACGAGACAAAATATAAAGAAACGCCCGCTTTGCGATGTTTCCTAAAACAAACACCTGTGTTTGTGGAGGGGAATTATAGTAAAACTATTTTTTAATGTCAAGAGTTTTTTTTAAAACGCGATTTTATTTGGTATTTATTTACTTCAGCTAAGTTATACTGTCACGAAGACGATACTTTGAGAAAATATCAAATATAGGAAAAACGGATGATTTCTAAGATAAATGAGATAAAAAACGAAGTTGCTAAAGTTGTTATCGGTCAGGAAAAAATGATCGACGGTCTTTTGATCGGACTTCTTTGCGAGGGGCATATACTTATAGAAGGCGTTCCGGGACTTGCAAAGACAACGACCGTAAAAGCGCTTTCGCAGAGTCTGGGGCTTAATTTTAAACGTGCACAGTTTACGCCCGATCTTTTGCCCTCGGATATTTTAGGTGCACAGATATATGATCCGCAGACAAACGAGTTCAAAATAAAACGCGGCCCGATCTTTACCAACCTGCTTTTGGCCGATGAGATAAACCGTGCTCCGGCAAAAGTCCAGTCGGCTCTTTTGGAGGTTATGCAAGAACGTCAGGTGACCATAGGCGAAGAGAGCTTTAAACTTGAAGCTCCCTTTTTTGTTATGGCAACGCAAAACCCTGTAGAACAGGAGGGAGTCTATCAGCTTCCAGAAGCTCAGCTTGACCGTTTTATGCTGAAGCTCGACGTAGGATATAATACGAAAGATGAAGAGCTGGAGATCGCAAGACGAATCTCCAGCGGAAAATATGAGCAGATCGTCGCGATCATAAATAAAGACGATCTTGCTCAGCTCAAAGAGGTCGTAAAAAACATACATGTAGATGCCGAAGTTGAAGAGTATATGATAACTCTTGTCGATGCTTCCCGTAATCCAAAGCAGTACGGTCTTGATGAGATAGCGGAGTTCATCCAGTACGGAGCGAGCCCGCGTGTAAGTATCGACATGTTCAAAGCCGTAAAAGCGATGGCATTTTTACGGGGTAAGGATTTCGTGACTCCGGTGGATGTCGCTTACATCGTAAAAGAGGTCATGCATCATCGTTTGGTTTTGACCTATGAGGCAGAAGCGGAGGGGATAACGACGGACTTTATCATAGATAAGATCGTAAAAACGGTTCCTATTCCGTAGAGGTTCTTATGAGCAAATTAAAAAAAATACTTGTGCGTGCCCGCCGTCAAGTCTTCAGCGAGATGAGCGGAAACAACCCTTCCATCTTCAAAGGCGAAGGATACGATTTTATAGAGCTGCGCGAGTATATGCCCGGCGATGATATCCGCCATATCGACTGGAACATCACGGCAAAGATGCAGTCTCCCTATATCAAGATATTTAAAGAAGAAAGAGAACTCAACGTCGTTGTAGCTTCGATGCTAAACGGAAGCGTCTACTTCGGAAGCAAAAAGTTCAAGCAGGATCTTATAGCAGAGCTTGTCGCCCTTCTTGGTTTTTCAACTCTCAAAAACGGCGACCTTTTAAGTTCTTATATTTTCACAGACAGGATCGTATCTCATTCAAAACCGACCAAAAAGATGAGCTTTGCCACAAAAAATGTACAGCAGATAGTCGAATTCGATCCATTAAACGAAAAAGCCGATTACAAACTTATGGTCGAGAGTCTGTATAAAAGATTGAAACGAAAATCCCTGATAATCCTTATCGCGGATTTTTTTGATATACCCGACATCAAAGTTTTGGCAAAAAAACATGAGGTCATAGCTCTTATCGTCCGCGACAGGTTGGAAGAAAATCCGCCGGTTATGGGATTTTCATCGTTAATGGATCCTGAGAGCGGCGGAGTGCTCGAAGGCGACTTTAATGAAAAAAGCGTCAATGAATACGCGAAAAAAGTGCATATCCATGATAAGAAGCTGTATGAGAACTTTAGAAAAAGCGGTGTCAGATTCACAAAAGTCTATACCGACGATGTTGCAAGCGTAAGCTTAAGAAGAGTTTTTGAGAGAAGATGATGAACCCGGATGAGATAAAAATACGAGATATAAAACCGCTTTTAGAGATACAAGATCACAGCATCTATCTTTTTGCCGCGTTGATCGTCATCGCGCTGATTATACTCTTTGGCAGCGCATACCTTATTTTTCGATGGTATAAAAACAAAAACCGCATAAATATAAGAAAATCCGCATATAAAAAGCTTTTGCAGGTAGAACTCTTTGAAGCGAAAAAAGCGGCTTACGAAATAACCAAATACGGATATCTCTTTAAAGATGATTCGCAAAGAAACAGGGATATGTATCATAATCTCGTCGAAAGACTCGAAAAGTACAAGTATAGAAAAGATGTACAGGATTTTGATGAGGAAGCAAAAAGCTATTTTGAACTCTATAAAGGGATGATAGATGTTTGACGGTTTCTATTTTGAACACCCCAAAGTCTTATTTGTCATTTTTTTCTTTATAGCATGCGCCTCATTATGCCGCATGCGGCTGCCGTCGTTTTATTTTCCCCATTCGCAGCAGTTCGCAAAAGATACACTCGGCAAGTCAAAACTGCTTTTTTTGCTCAAATGGCTCTCTATAGTCATGCTCATACTGGCGTTCATGTCGCCGGTAAAAGACGAACCCTACGAGATCGCACCAAAGCATGGCTACGACATAGCGCTTATACTCGACAGCTCGGAATCCATGGGTTCGCATGGTTTTGATACCACGAACGTCAATGCCACGAAATTTGATGCGGTAAAGAGCATAGTAAAAGATTTTATCGTCAAAAGAAAGAACGATAATCTTGGGATAGTGGTATTTGGAGCCTACTCGTTCATAGCTTCGCCTTTGACATACGATAAGAACATACTTCAAAAAGTGGTTGATCAGATGTATATCTCTATCGCCGGACGGTATACGGCGCTTTACGATTCTCTGGCACAAGGCGTGAATCTGCTTAAAAACTCTAAGGCAAAGACAAAGATAGCCATTCTTTTGACAGACGGCTACAATACGCCCGAAGCTACGAAAATACCTTTGCGCGTAGCACTGGACATGGCAAAAAAAGAGAAGATAAAAGTCTACACCATAGGCATAGGAAATCCGGGCGAGTTCGATCAGGATCTTTTGGTGAAAATAGCAAAAGAAACAGGTGCAAAAGCATACGGTGCAGGAGACGCTTCACAGCTTCAAGGTATTTACAACGACATTGACAAGCTTGAGAAATCCGACCTAAAATCGCAGACTTTCACAAACGTAAAATATTACTATTTCTATCCTCTTTTTATAGGATTGCTTACTTTGATGCTGTATGTTTATCTTATGAACAAAAGGGGGCATGAATGACATTTTTACATCCTGAGTTTATATACTATATGCTGCTTCCGCTTATCGCTCTGTTTGCGCTTCTTTTAACGCAAAAAGACAGACATGCCCTCTTTTTTTCAGAGGAGACGATGGAAAAACTCCGTATCAATTCAAAAAGAATGAGCCTTCGTGTCAGAAACGTCCTTTTTTTTATCATAGGCTTACTGCTCATTTTGTCGCTTGCACAGCCCGTCGTTCCAAACGGAAAGGTAGAAATAAAAGCCAAAAGTGCAGATATTATGATAGCATTGGATATATCGGATTCCATGCTGGCGACGGATGTTTATCCTTCGCGCCTGGAACTTGCAAAACACAAGATACTCGATCTTTTGAAAATAGCTCCCAACGAGCGCATAGGGGTAGTTGCCTTTGCAAAATCAAGCTATCTCGTCTCTCCGCTTAGTTTTGATCATGATGCCGTTTCGTTTTTGACAAAACAGCTTGAACCGGAATCCATAACAGAAAAAGGAACGGATCTGCTGCAGCTGCTTTATTCTGTTAATGATAATCTCAAAAAGCAGAAAAACAGATATCTGCTGCTTTTAAGCGACGGCGGTGACAAAAAGGACTTTAGCAAAGAGATAGCGTATGCAAAAGCGCATAACATTACGGTATTTATTCTCGCGCTTGGAACAAAAAAAGGTGCTCCCATCAAAGAAGAGGATGGATTCATAACGCAAAACGGCAAAATCATAATCTCGAAACTCAACGAGTCAGTATCTTCTCTTGCGACAAGCACGGGAGGTGTTTATATAGAGGGAGTAAATTCCGACAGAGACGTCAAAGAGATGTTAAAAGAGATACGGTCTCGCAGCAAACAAAAAACTTTGAAATCCGAGACGATCACAAGATACATACCGCTGTTTTATATACCCGTAGGATTTGCTCTGTTTTTGCTTCTTATCGCGACGAGTTCCATGGGCAGACGGGAGACGGTAAACGTGCCGGGAGCGTTTTTGATAGCTCTGTTTTTATCGGCTTCTGTCCCCTCTTATGCGGGAATCATGGATTTTAAACTTGTCGACGATGCAAAAAAATCGTATGAGAAGGGAGATTATAAAAAGAGCAGTTTATTGTACGACAAATATGTAAAAGAGCATGATACGAACGAAGCCAATTACAACCTTGCTTCTGCGCTGTATAAAGATAAAAAATATAAAAAAGCCTCGCATCTTTACAACAGTGTTCATTTTGCGGATAAAAAGAAACAGGCGGGAGTTTTGTACAATCTGGCAAACTCCTATGCAAAATCCGGAAAACTTCAAGAAGCCCTTGATACTTATAATAAATCTCTTTCTTTAAAAGATGACGAAGATGCAAAGATAAACAGGGATATCATAGAAAAACTGCTAAAAAAGAGAAAAAACAAGAAACAAAACCAGCAAAACAAAAAGCAGCAGCAAAATAAGCAGAACAACCAAAATAATAAGAGCGGACAAAATAATCAAAAAGACCAGAACAAACAGGGGCAAAACAAAAACGGACAAGACCAGAACAAGCAAAACGGCAAAAACAATAAAAACAGCGATAATCAGGGGTCTCAAAATAAACAGAACCAAAAAGAGCAGAATAAAAACGGACAAAACGATTCGAAAAAATCAAGTAAAGCAGCCGATCAAGAGAAAAAAGAGAAGCAACAAGATCAGCAAAACAAAAACGCTCAGAACAAAGGTAAACAAAGTCAAAACGACACTCAAGAGCTAACAGGAACGCAAAAAAGCGATAAAGAGAAGCAACAAGATCAGCAGACGGGTTCAGATGCTTCATCGGCAAAGAAAGGATCCATGAGTGACAAAGAGGAGAAAAAATGGATAAAAAGATTGAACTCAAACACTCCTGCACATATCTATAAGCTAAAAGCCATGAAAACCGATAAGGATGATGAAAATGAAAAACCTTGGTAAGATAATAATTTTTTTAATATTTGCTGCAAATCTTTTTGCCGGTGTCACGGCAAGTGTCGATCAAAGTGTCATCACTCCGGGCAACATCGTAAACTTCAGCCTGCAGGTAAGCGATACGGGTTTTGAGAAACCAGATATCGATACCCTGTGCGGCGTGAACATACTTGGACGTTCATCTCAAACGAGCATCAGCGGCATAAACGGGAAGTTCACAAAAACCCAGACGCTCGTATACAGATTCTCGCCGGAAAAAAGCTGTACGATCGACCCCATAGAGATCAAAACAGACAGTGGCGTAGTCAAGACCAAGCCCATAAAAATAGATGTGCGTCCGCTTTCTGCAGATGCGAAGGCCAAGTTTTCTCTAATGTATAAAAGCGATAGGAAAGAGGTTTACGCCGGCGAACCTTTTAAGGTTATTTTGACTTCAAGGATCAGAAGGGACATGAAGATAATCGATTCAAAATTCGAGCCTTCGGATATGAATGGGTTTTGGATAAAAAAACAGCAGCAGACAGACGGTACGTATGAGGGAGATTATCTGCAGACAAAGGTGATATATATCCTCGCTGCGCAAAGAGACGGCAATCTGACCATACGTCCTGCCAAGATGAGTCTTGCGCAAAGAGGTCCCAGAGATGATTTTTGGGGTGATATGATGCCCCGTATCAAATGGAGCAGATACATTTCTAATAGGCTGCATGTAAAGGTGAAGCCTCTGCCAAACGGTATCGACATAGTAGGGCATGACATAACTATGGATATCTCGATAGACAAAACAAAAGCCAACCGTAACGAGCCCGTAAATGCGACCGTAAAGCTTACAGGTGTGGCGAATTTCGAAGATATAGGTTCCATAAAGCCTTTTATTCCCGATGTTTCCGTGTTTGAAGATGACGCAAAGATAGAACATTTTATAAAAAACGGCGCATACAGCGGCGAATATAGTAAGAAAATAGCATTTGTCGGGGACGGAAACTTTACGATCCCTGCTATACAGATAAGATATCTGGATACTAAAACCAATAGCGTGAAGACCCTGAAAACGCAGCCGGTACATATAGAGATCGCCGGAGGTGCTGCTAAAAAAAGCGAAGAACCTCTTAAAGTAGAGAGATCATCTATCGAAGAAAAAGCAGTCGGAGTAAAGGGAGCCCCCAATATCTCCTACATTTATATCGCTTTTTCCGCTTTGGCGGGCTTTGTCCTTGGAATACTTCTTATGCTGCTCAAGCCGTTGTTTAGAGCAAAAAAACGTACCGTGCATATATCCTCAAAAGATACAAAAGCGATACTTTCAAAGCTCATAGAGTTCAAAGAAGACCCGGAAGTAAAAGAGATGATAGATATATTGGAGAAAAAGCTTTATTCAGGCGAAGATGTGCAGATAGACAAGAATAAGCTCAAGGAGCTTAGAAAGAGATATGGTTTTTAACTGAAGATATTGTAAAGAGTATTGGCATCTTGCATATCTTTATGCAGCTCTTTCCAGTTTTGATCTTTTATATGATTTTTGAATATACGAAGCTCTTTTTCAAACAGCTCTATCGCTTCAAGGACGTTCTCTCTATTTTGTTTAAAGACATCTTCCCACATAGCGGGAGAACTTTTCGCAAGGCGGCTCATCGATCTGAAACCGCCGGCTGCAAGGGTGAGGATATCTTCTCTGTTTTCTTGCTGTATAACCGTGTTTGCCAGCGAGTATGAGATGGCATGGGGCATATGGCTGATGAATGCGGTATGACGGTCATGCTCGTGGGCATGCATATAGCTTATTTTCATTTCAAGCCCCTCAAAGAGCCTGATAGCCGTCTCTTTTTGACGGATCCCGCTCTCCTGCAGATCACATAAGACAACAACGCTGTCTTTGTACAAGTTCTCCACCGCGGCATAGGGACCGAAAAACTCCGTTCCCGTCATAGGGTGTGCTGCGACTACGTTTGCGCGTATTTGCGGAGGAATGGATTTTACGATCTTTTCTTTTGTACTTCCAAAATCTATAACGGTCGCGTAAGGGGAGATGTCTGTCAGCTGGTTTATGATGGAGATGATACCATCCACGGGAACGGCAAGAAAGATAACATCGCATCTTTTTATCTCTTCGAACTCCACGATTCTTTTTACAAGCGAAAGTTCAAGAGCTTGCTTTTGATGCTCTTTGTTATGATCGTTTCCGATGATCTCGTTTACAAACGGTAGTTTTTTGAGACTCAGCGCAAGGGAACCGCCCATCAGTCCAAGACCGATTATACCTACTTTCATAATTATTCCTATCACATATTGCCTGCTGAAGCTTCGCTTTTTAGCAAGAATCATTCTTTTTTACAGCAATGATACACTTAAATTACTTGAGTTTACGTAAGATTAATCACATTAAGGGTAAAATCTTAGACTTATTATTTAAATTTTAGGAAATTTATGAAAATAGTTTTTTTAGCATTTGCTTTTTTTATGGGGCTGAGCGTTTACGCCGATAAGATAAAAGAGATAAATTATGACGGTCTGTATCACATCTCAAGAGATGTCGCTATGCGTATGGTCGACTTGGATGTCGGAGATGAGCTAGACGCCAAAAAGGTGGACGATGCTATTAAAAAATATTTCCAACAGGGATATTTTCAAGACATATACGTAACTAATATGGACGGGAATGTTACGTTTCACTTTAAAGAGAAGCCGATCATCTCCAAAGTCGAGTTAAAAGGCTATAAGGATGACGACAAAGATTTTTTAAACGATGTGGTCATGATAAAACGGGGTGTGCTGTATGATGAGAAAAAGATAGAAGCCGCAAAGAACAGAATTATAGAATCACTCAACCATGACGGAAAGATCGATTCTGTCGTCGAAGTTGAAAAAACTATTCAAGAAAACGGCAGTATGCATATCAAATTTGTTATAAACGAAGGCGAAAAGATCATTATACAAAAGATAAAATACAGCGGTCTCAAAAGATTCAAAAGCAGCGATTTTGACGATACGGTGGCAAATAAAGAGCATCAGTTCATGGGATGGTTCTGGGGCAGAAACAGCGGTGAGCTGAAAATACAGGACCTGCAGTATGATCCGTTTCGCATACGCGATTACTATATGCAGTACGGCTATCTCGACGCCAAAGTGGATGCTCCGTTTGTGAGGGTCAATTTTGATCATTATACGGGAGAGATGAGTTACCAGATCGCCGAAGGCGACGTATACCGCATAAGCGGCATCGATGTGGATCAGACAAAACAGGTCATCGACGATGCGAAGCTTTTAGCAGTCGTCAAACTTAAAAAGAACGAACCGTTCAACATCAAAACTTTCCGTGAAGATTCCGACAGAATAAAAACCATAGTTGCAGATCTCGGATATGCATTTGTAAATGTCGTACCCGATCTTCAAAAAGATAAAAAGAACCATACTGTCAATGTCGTTTTTAAGGTCATACCCGGCGAAAAAGTACGTATAAGAAATGTTATCATCTCTGGGAACACGCGTACTCTGGACAGGATCATCAGACGCGAACTCTATCTGGGGCCCGGAGATATGTACAGTCTTACCGACCTGAAAGATTCGAGAAATGCGATCGGACGTCTTGGGTATTTTGAAAGCAACACTATCGAAGAAAAACGTATAGACGAGCGCACGATGGATCTTATAGTGAAAGTCAAAGAGACTCCTACCGGAAACATTCAGCTGGGCGGAGGATACGGAAGTTACGGCGGATTGCTTTTAAGCGTTGCCGTGAGTGACAGAAATATCTGGGGATCTGGTATAAACGTCGGCGTTAAACTTGAAAAATCCCAAATGACGCATAACTATTCATTCTCTATCTCAAATCCAAGACTTAACGATAGTGATTACAGCGGCAACTTCTCTATCTATCAATCCGCGACCGATTATACGGATTATTCGGTGGAAAGTAACGGAGTAAGCGTGGGTGTCGGGCATAGATTTACAAGACATGTTTCCGGATATCTGGGGTACAACTATTCTCAAAATACGTACAGCAACGTGGATCTTAATGCAACGAGTACGTACGGGAGCTACTATTTTGAGAGTTACTCGAAAAGTTCTGCGGTAGTAAGTATGAGTTTTGACAATACCGATGATTACTATCTTCCGCGTGAAGGTATGATCGCAAGTCAGAGCATAGAAAAATCCGGTATCGGCGGAGATGCGGATTTTTATAAATTTTTGACTAAATTTAGCAAATACAACGGCTTAAAAGATTATGTAGGTTTTGATGCGATTTTTAGATATAAAGCAAGATTCAATTATGCGGTCGATTCAGGGTATCTTCCGATCGCCGAGAAATTTTATATGGGGGGTATCGGAAGCGTGAGAGGATATCAGTCATATTCTCTTTCTCCGACCGTTCTTGATAACGGCGAAGTAAGACGCGTGGGAGCCAATGAAACCTTTTCAAATAACGCAGAGATAAGTTTTCCGCTGGTGCCTAAGGCAAAAATGCGTCTGGTAACGTTCCTTGACTGGGGATTCATAGGAGATAACTCTCTTAGTGAAATATCTCGCGGCGGTTATGGAGTCGGGATGGAGTGGTTCTCTCCTGTCGGACCGATCCAGCTGATGTTTGCAAATCCATTGAACCAGCAATCCGGTGACAAAGTATCACACTTTGAATTTACGATGGGACAAAGGTTTTAAGGGGTAGAGAAGGTATTTAAACGAACTCTACTCGTATCCCTTGCGGGAACTCTAGATTCTTGACCGCGTCTTTTACAAGATAGAGATTGTCTTTTGAAGCTATTTGCAGAGAGTTTTCGTTAAAGCCGATGTTGTAGTCGAGGTTTCTTGGTCTATGCGTTAAAAGAGCGGATGAGAGAGAGATGATAAAGCTTAAGAGTTCGGCGATCTTCTCATCTGGCAATATATTTTTATATTCCGTAATATGTGCTGTTGCCGGTGCTTTTCTTTTGGCATATCGGGTAAGCGTTGCGATAAGTATTATTTCCTGGTGCGTGAAACCGTATTCAAGCGCCGTCTGGATGAGGTAATAGCTGTGCTGATTGCTGGAATAATTATGAAGCGAAGCCCCGATAGGGGAAAGTTTTGCGCCGATGACCAGCGATTTTTTATATTTTTCATCTATATCGTAACTTTCACATATAAGATCAAAAATATGTTTTGAGAGTTTTGCCAATTGGTTTGAGTGGTTCTTGTCAAAGATGTATGAATCAAGCAGATATCTTACGGACGGATTGAAATTTGCGGGGAAAGTGCTGTCTTTTTGACCTCTTAGAAGGTCGCTGAGATAGACACCCTCTCTGACTCCGACGCCGCTTGTTATGAGGTTATCTATATCGTTTTTTCTCTTAAGCAGTTCGGATATTATCAGACTGCCCGGTTTTATGACGTCGTAACGGTCGGGTCTTATGTTCAGATGCTTCAGACGCCGTTCATTTGCATTTAGTATCTTGTCTATGAAATTGGACATGGTTTTTGAAGAACATTCAAAAGCGTGGAGCTTGTTGAGCGGATATCTGATATCTTTCATAATAGCGCGTGAAAGGGCGCGAAAAGTACCGCCTATACCTATGAGGTTTGAGATACTGATATCACTGAGCTTATCCAGTTCTTCGTTGATATATTTTTTTGCGCCCTCTATATCTTTTTTATCAAAGAAAAGTTCTTTGAGCCTCACGGTTCCAAGAGCAAGCGAGAGGGTGTTTTCTACTTTGCCGTTTAGGATATAGGAGAATTCCGTAGAACCGCCTCCTATGTCTATGGTCAGCGCCTCGGCTTGCGGCAGCAGATTACAGCAGGCTAAAGCGCCGTACAACGCTTCTTTTTCGCCGTCGATCACTTTAATGTTGAGTTTCAGACCGCTTCTTACGCGCGAGATGAACTCTTTTTTGTTGGGAGCGTCGCGCAGTGCCGACGTTGCGACACAAAGGATCTTTCTGGCTTTAAACGACGACGCTATGCTTAAAAAGTTTTCAAGCGCGTCATAGGTTCTCTGCATAGCTTCCTCTTGCAGATTGCCTCCGTTTTTATAGGCATTTTCTGGAAGCCTTACACGGCTTTTTACCTCGTGTAAAAGATGAAAGGCAAAACGGCTTGTTTTTTCATAGATAACCATTCTGGCCGAGTTAGAGCCTATATCTATGACAGCCGTTATTTTTGCCAAACTATTCCTCTTCCGCTAAAATCGATTTATATTTATATTGAAGTTCTGCTATTGTTTCCACATTGTCCTTGTCGGGAACGATACATTCAACAGGACAAACCGCTATACATGAAGGCTCATCATAAACACCGACACATTCCGTACATCTATCCGGATCAATAAAATAGATCGGATCTCCCTCTTCAATTGCCGTAGTAGGACATTCGTCACGACATGCATCACACGCTATACACTCTTCATTTATTAGTAAAGCCATTAAAAAACCTTATAGTTAATTGTTTTATGCTCGATTTATAGCAAAAATAACCTTTAAATTATTTGAAATGCAAAGGACAGCAGAGCTTGGAGATAATCGTGAGTGACGCTTTTGTTCCGGATACCCCATCCCCTCTATTTTTCAGCTCTATTTTACCGCCTATGGCATCAGCGGCGCTTTTTGCCAAAAAGAGGCCCAGTCCGACCCCGCTTTTATTTCCCTGGCGTTTAAAAGGAGCGAACAGATCGACGCTGTCATCGATACCGCAGCCTTCATCGAGTACTTCTATAACAAGCCCTTCATCGTTTAAATAACTGCTTATATAAACTCTTTTGTCTTTTGGAGTGAACTTCAGGGCGTTTTGCAAAAAGTTTTGGACTATCTGGTTTAAAAGACTGACCTGAAGCGTTGCCATAAACAAGTCGGGTTTAAAGCTCATGATGAGCTGTTTACCTTCATTTTCCGCAAGCAGTTTGAAGTCGTTGGCTTTTTCCCGCAAAACGGCTATGATATCGACTTCTGTCGGTTTTTCAAGCTGTGCTCCCTCCTGACGTCCGATATTGAGTATGTTTGAAACTATGTGGTTCATGTCGTCCACGGCTTTGTTGGTAGTTTTTAGAGCCTCTACGTACTCTTCGGGTGTGCGTTTTTTAAGAAGAGTGACCTGATTTTTCAATTTTATGACTGCAAGAGGAGTCTTTAGTTCGTGTGCAGTACCGATAAAGAGCTCTTTTTGATATTTTACAAAATTTTGAAGTCTGTTGATAAGATGATTCAGGGTATTGCCAAGAGGTTCAAACTCTTTTGGCAGCTCTTCTATTTTGATGGTCTGCATCAAGTGTTCGTTCATGTTCGAGAGTCTGTTTGAGAGTGTTGTGACCGGAGCGATCAGCATCTTAGACAGAGCGATAGCATACAAAATTATGAGAATGAAACCGACGGTGTTTATGATAAATATAGAGTTTAAGATGTTGTTTAAAAGCTGTTTTGTGGGAGTGATGTCTCTGGTGATCTTCAGATAGCTAAGATCATGGATCTTAAAGGGATAGATGATGGTAAGATATGTCCTGTTTTTTGTTGTCTTTTCATACATATGTACATAATCCAGCTGCTGTTTCAGGTTCACAAGTTCAACGGAGAGTCCCAAAAAGGTATCGGGGTTTGTTACGGTTGCGTCATAAAGGGATTTATAAGAAGCGATATTTTGAGCAAACTTTATCAGTTCGTCTCTTTTTTCGTCATAGATCGATTTTTCAATGTACAAATAAGCAAAAGAGGTAAATATCAGTATCAAGGATGCAGAAGCAAAAATAAGTTGAATGAAAAAGCGCTTGCGTATACTTCTTTGCATTAACATGTCGAGTTCCTAATATAATATACGGAAATTATAACGAAAGTGTCTTGTATGTAAAGAGTGATGGCGGATATATGCTGAGAGAAAAAACAAAGCATTTTGGCGCGGCAAAAAGGCTGAAGCCCTTAAGCGCATAAAACAGTGATTAGTTTACTTCTTTTGGAAAACAAAATCTGTAACCGCGGCGGCGGACCGTTTCGATAGTGGTAATTCCTAACGGTTTGTCCATTTTTTGACGAATTTGATTGATCGCGACCTCGATAACGTTTGGAGTTACAAGTTCAGGTTCTTCCCAGATAGCATCAAGCAGCTGCTCTTTTGAGACGATCTGGTCGCGGTGGCGTGCAAGGTGTGTAAGAACTTCGAATGGTTTGCCCTTGAGCTCGATCTCCTGCTCTTTATAGATGATCTTTTCCTCTTCGGGATTGATCGTAAGATCTTCGATCTCGATAATAGAGCTTCCGCCAAAACGAAGACGAGCTTCTAAACGGGCTATGAGAACGTCGAAGTTAAACGGTTTGCGGATATAATCATCGGCACCCGCACGCAGTGCTTCGATCTCGCTTTCATCGTCATCTCGGGCAGAAAGTACGACTACAACGGTTTTTGGTGTATTTGTTTTTATGTTAGGGATGATATCGACGCTATCGCCGTCCGGTAACATCCAGTCCATCAATACTAAATCGTAGTTACGGATATCAAGATAGTATTCGCCATCTTTTAAGGTTTCTACAACGTCACTTTGGTAGCCAAACTCTTTTAGCCCCTCTGCCAGCATTTTGTTTAGAGTAACTTCATCTTCTATAATCAGAATACGCATATTTTAAGTTCCTATGAGCGAAAAATTTTGCGCAATGATAGCATACTTTTAGAAAAATTTAAAGTTTTTTTCAACTTTTTTTAAAATTTCTCTAATTTTAGATTAAGAATAGGACCTGAAATCACTCACGCTAACCACACACTCTTGTAATATTGAAGGTTTTGTTATTTTCATGAAAAGTGTCGAAATATCGGGATATTTTTCTTTCAGAAGTGAAAAAAGATGATGAAGTGCATCCTCTAAAAGTTTGAATTTTTTTTCCTGCATAGCAGATCTTACAAGTTCGGCAATATCGGCATAGTTTATAAAATCCGATCTGAATTCGTATTCGAGCTCAAGATTTATTACGACATCTTGAGGAGTTTCTCTTTCAAAATCGAGTATACCGATGATACAGCTAAATCTAAAATCTTCTATATAGATTTTCAAATGACTCTTTTCTCCTTGCCTTGAAAAATCCTGATGATATTTGGAATGTGTTTATAAAAAAGGATGAATCCTATCAGTATCACCGGCGCATGTGCCATGTTGGGATGAATATAAAAGCTCGATATCATAAGAGCCGTAAGGCCCAAAAGCGAAGAAGCCGATGATATTTTCAGTGTTTTTGCAAAGCCGAACCATACGACGAGTGCAATGATCGTTTCATACGGAAGCATGAACAGCATTACTCCCATGCCGGTCGCGACGCCTTTTCCGCCTTCAAAATTCAGATAAGGGCTAAAGCAGTGGCCTATGACGGCTAAAAAAGCGATTCCCCACAGAGTTGCTTCACTTGCGCCTAAAAAATGGCCTGCAGCCAAAACGGCAATCCCTTTTAAAGCGTCCAGAACAAGCGTGGCAGCTCCCAGTTTTTTTGCTAAAGCAGGATTTGATTCTTTTACCACCCGCAGTACGTTGGTCGCACCGATACTTCCGCTTCCGCTTGTCTTAAGGTCGACTCCCGCAAAGAACTTTGCAAGCAAGAGACCAAAAGGTATGCCTCCAATAAGATATGCCGCTAAAAAAAGCTGTCCGTTCAAGCTGAATAAAAAATCCATCATCTGCATAAATCCTAATATTTTGATTGAGGGAATTCTACAGGAAATATTATTAGAATTTGATATAATTTCGAAATTATGGATTTTTAGGACTTTAAAATTGAACTATACTACAGATGAATTAAAAGCAAAAATAAAAGAGCTTAAAGAAAAATTGAGCGTTACCGTAGTCGCTCATTTTTATCAAAGGGACGAAGTATTTGAGATGGCGGATATCGTAGGCGATTCTTTGGAACTGGCGAAAAAAACGCAGGCCGACGATGCCGAGTTTGTGCTCTTTTGCGGTGTCGGATTTATGGGACAGAGCGTAAAAGTCTTAAGTCCCGAAAAACGCGTAGTGATGCCAAAAGTAGCCTGCTGCGCCATGGCAAGAATGATAGATATCCTGTATTTTGACGAATCTGTTGCTTTTTTGGAAGACAACGGAATAAAAAAAGAGGATGTACTCCCTATCACCTATATCAATTCCAATGCGGATGTCAAAGCCAAAGTCGGAGAGATGGGCGGGATGGTCTGTACGAGCGCAAATGCCAAGATGATCATAACTAACGCATTAAAAGAGGGAAAAAAGATCCTTTTCGTACCTGACAGATGTCTTGGACAGAACATAGCAAACCAGATGGGATTAAAATCAATGGTTATAGGGCTCGGCGGTGATCCAAAAGAGTGCGACATCATCTGTTACGACGGGTTCTGCTCGGTTCATCAGCTTTTTACGGTCGAAGATATAGAGTTTTACCGTAAAAAGTATCCGGGTATCCTTATAGCGGTACATCCTGAATGTGATCCTGCTATCTGTGACAGAGCGGATTTTGTAGGTTCTACCTCTCAGCTGATCAGATATATAACGGAACTTCCAGAAGATCAAAAAGTGGCTGTGGGAACGGAGTTTAACATGGTTAACCGTCTGCGCCCGAAAAATACTTACGTTCTTTCCTCTACAAAACCGGAGTGTCCGACGATGAACGAAACCACTTTGGAAGATGTGTATCTTACTCTTAAAGCGATAGACGACGGCGCTCCGATAAATGAAGTGTTTGTTGAAGAAGATACTCAGTATTGGGCAAAGATCGCATTAGAAAGAATGATGGCATTATGATAGAAGATTTTGTAAAAGCCGTTTTAGCCGAAGATGTCGGACGCGGCGACCTGTATGCGCTTGTTGAAACTCCGGTTCAGGCAAGTGCGAAGATAGTAGCAAAGAGTGACGGTGTTGTTGCCGGACGTATCTATATAGATGCCCTTGCAAAACTCGAATCATTTGAGATCGAGTGGCTCAAAGACGATGCAGACGAGTTTACAAAAGGCGATATCATCGCCAAGATACAGGGTTCTTCGCATACACTTCTCAGATGTGAAAGAACGCTGCTTAATATGCTCTTGCACGCAAGTTCCATAGCGACGCTTACAGCCAGGTATGTAAAACTGATAAAGCCCTACGGAACGAAACTCTTAGATACGAGAAAAACACGTCCGATGCTGAGAAATTTTGAAAAATATGCAACAAGAACGGGCGGTGCGGTAAATCACAGAATGGGGCTTGACGATTGTCTGATGCTCAAAGACACGCATCTCAAAACGATAGCCGATCTAAACGGGTATATAAAAAGTGCAAGAGAAAAGATACCTTTTACTTGCAAGATAGAGGTCGAAGCCGAAACTGTCGAGATGGCAAAAAGCGCTATGAAAGCCGGCGCCGATATAGTGATGTGCGACAATATGACGACTCAAGAGATAAAAGAGGTGGTCGAATATAAAAAAGAGTATTATCCTTCGATCCTGCTTGAAGCAAGCGGCAATATCTCTCTTGAGACGATAGAGGATGTCGCTAGAACAGGTATCGATGCTATCAGCAGCGGTTCTCTCATACATCAGGCAAACTGGATAGATATCTCTATGAAAGTTGAATAGGCGATGATCCATGGCTGAAGACGAAGGCGAAAAGACAGAGGAACCCACCTCCAAGAAGATAGAAGATGCCAGAAAAGAAGGCAATGTTCCCAAGAGTCAAGATGCTTCCGGAGCCATAACGCTTTTTGTCGCGATCTTGACCCTTTTGATGCTTTTTAGTTTTATGAAAGAGCATCTTATCCATCTGATCAAATACTTTTTTTCACTGCAGGGTCATACCGAACTTACGCGCGATACGCTTATGAACATCGCAATAGTATCGATAAAAGAGTTTTTGCTCATAGTCATACCCTTTTCTTTGGTAATAGCTATATCGGGGATAATAGGTTCTGTGGCACAGTTCGGATTTCTTTTTAACAGCGATGCCATAGCTCCGAAATTCGATAAACTGAACTTTATAAGCGGGTTTAAAAACCTTTTTTCTTTAAAAAAAGCGCTTGAGGGTTTAAAAACGACACTAAAATCCCTGACTACTTTGGGGATAGGCTTTTACTTCTTTTTTCTTTATACAAAAGAACTTCCGACCGTTGCTCTTTTCGGTCTTCATGAACAGCTTGCATGGATGATAAAAAAAGCGATCATTCTCGCTGTGATCATGCTCTTTGTCATAGCGGTTTTTGCATTGGCAGACCTTATCATCGTAAGAAAACAATATATAGACAATCTAAAAATGACTAAACAGGAAGTCAAAGACGAGATGAAAAACATGGAAGGGGATCCGCTTATCAAATCGAAGATCCGTCAGATCCAGATGCAGGCATCGAGAAAAAGAATGATGGCCGAGATTCCCAATGCGGACGTTGTCGTAACGAATCCGACCCATTACGCAGTCGCTATAAAATATGATGAAAAAAAGAGCCGTGCACCGGTTGTCGTAGCCAAAGGGATGAATCACATAGCCATTCAGATCAAAAAGATAGCGCGTGAAAATAATGTACATATAGTTCAAAATCCGCCGCTTGCAAGATCTCTCTATGCACAAGTAGAAGTAGAACGTGAAATACCCGAAGAGCTTTTTGCCGCAGTCGCCGAAGTTTTGGCCTATGTTTATAAGATGAACAGAAAATAGCATATAATTTCGTTATGAAACAGCAAGAGATCATAGAAAGAATCCAAAAAGCCGAACATGTCGTTGTAATAGCACATGTGAATCCCGATGCGGATTCTCTCAGCAGTGCTTCGGCTGTTTATACTTATATGTTAAAATTGCATAAGAAAGTGTCCTTTTTCTGTTCATCGAAGAATATTGATGAAAAATTGAAGTTTCTGCCGTGGGTCGATAAGATAAAAAACAGTTTCCCAAGCGGTGCTGATCTTGCGATCAGTCTGGACTGCGGTTCCTATGCCAGGCTTGGAGTAGAGCTGGATATCGATCTGATAAATTTCGATCATCATCAAAGTAACGATAATTACGGTACGTACAATATCGTGGATGAGAGTGCGATCAGCACGACACAGGTCTTGTTTGATTTTTTCAAAGCCAACGGTATAGAAATAAACCGAAAAATAGCGACGGCTCTGTATGCGGGGCTTATCGACGATTCATCCAATTTTTCGAGTCATAAAACCGATCACAGAGTCTTTGATATGGCTAAAGAGCTGTGTCTTTTGGGTGCGGATTCAAAATCATGCAATAGTTTCGTGTCGCAATACATGTCGCTTTCGGCGTATCGTTTGAAAGGCGCTATGATGCTTGATATGCAGCTTTACGCAAACGGTTCTATCGCCGTGTTGTGCGTGGATCAGAAGATGATGCAAAAATACGGCGCCAAAGCAAGCGATTGTGAAGCCGCATTAGAAGAAGCTCTGCACCTGCCGACCGTCAAGATCGCATTTTTGTTGAGAGAAAACAAGAATATGTCGCTTAAAGCTTCACTAAGAAGCAAAGAGGATATCGACGTAAACGCTATTGCAAAGCATTTCGGCGGCGGCGGTCATCCGCATGCAGCAGGATTTACCCTGCTCGGCAATGATATGCAAAAAGCGGCACAAGAAATAATCACACTGTTAAAGGAAAGTATATAATGAGAAGAAGAAGAAACTCGTCGTCACTGTTGGTTCTGATATTTTTTATAGCCTTGATAGGCGGAGCGGTATTTATATTCAACTCGTCGATGTTTGAAAGAAATGCTCCCGTGGTCAAGCTGGACAATAACGGATATTGGAACTTAAAAGATCCGTTGCATGTAAACATAAGCGACGATACGGGAATACTTTCTTATAACATAGTCTTAAAAGTGGATGACAAGACCTTCAATATAGCGGATGAAAGGTTTATGGCAAAACAGAACAATATCTCTTTTGAGCTCAAAGCGCCCAAGCAGCTTTATAGAATAAGAACAGACAGCGCGAAACTTATAATTACCGCAAGAGATGCAAGCAAATGGGATTTTTTAAAAGGCAACGAGGTTAAAAAAGAGTTTAATTTCATAGTCGATTCAAAAAGGCCGGAGCTGATAAGTCTTGCGAACTCCTACTCTATACAAAAAGGAGGCTGCGCGGTCGTTATTTTTAAAGCCAAGGACGAAAATCTAAAAAGCATAAAAATCTCTACGAATTTCGGTAAAGATTTTTTGGCACAGCCTTTTTATAAAAAAGGGTACTATATATCGCTTATTGCATGGCCTATCAAAGAGAACAGCTTTAGAGCGACGATAGTCGTAAAGGATATGGCGGGAAATATCTCTCAAGAATACGTACGCCTCTATCTTAAAGATAGAAAATACAAAGAATCCCATATCACGCTCAAAGACAAGTTTTTAGACGGCAAGATTGCAGAGCTTTCAAACGAGTTCGAGGAGACTGACGGTGTCGACGACAGGATCGAAAGATTTAAGATCATCAATGAAAAGGTCCGTGCAAAAAACGAAGCTTTGATACATAAAGTGACGTCGAAAGTGTCGCAAAACACTATGATATCCGATTTCGATATCAAACCGATGTATCCGCTTAAAAATGCCGCGCCTGTTGCAAGCTTCGGAGATCACAGGATATACTCCTATCAAGGAAAAGTAGTAAGTGAGGCGTATCATATGGGCCTTGACCTCGCAAGCGTGCAGATGGGGAGTATCACGACTCAAAATCCGGGGCATGTAGTATTTGCCAACTATAACGGTCTATACGGCAACAATCCGATAATCGATCATGGACTCGGACTTTATACGCTTTACGGGCACTGTTCGAGCCTTTCTGTAAACGAAGGCGATAATGTCAAAGCAGGCGAAGAGATAGCTAAAACGGGGATGACGGGATACGCTATGGGCGATCATCTTCATTTCGGTGTTTTGGTACAAGGAGTAGAAGTACGTCCGGAAGAGTGGATGGATAAGCACTGGATGAAAGTCAATATAGAAGATATTATAGCTGAAGCGAAGAAGATAATAGACAGACAATAATTTTTTCATAGCTTAATAGGTTATAATAGCGGAATATTTATTGCTAGTCAGGATTTATAGTATAAAAGATAACAGGATATCAGATTATGTACCAAACAACTATTAAAAAACCTGTTTCACTCGTTGGAATAGGATTACATCGCGGTAATCCGGTAAATTTGACGTTAGAGCCGCTTGAAGCCGGAAACGGTATCGTATTCGTAAGAAAAGATGTCGGTGTTTCCATCCCTTTGATCCCTGAAAACGTAGTTGATACGAAAATGGCGACCGTGATCGGCAAAGACGGTTATTCGATATCGACGATAGAACATCTTTTATCCGCGATATATGCATACGGGATAGATAATCTGAAAGTGGTCGTGGATTCCGATGAGGTACCCGTGATGGACGGAAGCAGTGCAAGTTTTTGTATGCTTTTGGATGAAGCAGGAATCGCGGAGCAGGAACTTCCAAAGCGTATCATGATCATTAAAAAAGATGTCGAGATCAAAGAGGGCGACAAGTATGTGAAACTTTCGCCTTCAAAGAACTTGAAATATGATTTTACGATCAAGTTCGCTCATCCCGTCATAGAGAATCAGGCGTATGTACTTGAGTTCAGCAAAGAGAACTATAAAAAAGAGGTTGCCCGTGCAAGAACATTCGGCTTCTTGCATGAAGTACAGTATCTAAGATCAAAAGGTCTGGCGCTCGGCGGTTCTTTGGAAAATGCGATAGTGCTCGACGAGAAGAAAGTACTAAATCCCGAAGGTTTAAGATTCAGTGATGAGTTTGTCAGGCATAAGATTCTTGACGCCATAGGCGATATGAGTCTGATCGGCATGAACTTTATCGGCAATTATGAAGCGCTTGCGGGAAGTCATGATCTCAACCACAAGCTGACTATGGAGCTTTTAAAAGATCCGCAGAACTATGAGATAGTAGATATCGTAGGAGCGACAGAAAAAGAATATGCCAAAGCGTATGCATAAAAAAGAGGTCGATCTCGTAGTTTTGGCATTGAGCTCTCCGATTATGGTCGGAGTATATGAAAACAAAAAACTTCTCGACTCGGTTGTTACCGAGGAAAAAAGTTCGGAAATACTGCCCGTTATCTATGAAACTTTGGAAAAAACATATACTATCAACAATATTTTTTACGCAAAAGGACCGGGAAGTTTCATGGCTATCAAAGTGGCATATATTTTTTTAAAATCGCTCTCGATATTGAAAAATATACCACTCTTTGCAACAGATGCCTTTTATTTTAATGAAAATCAACCGATAAAAGCAGTTGGAAAGCTCTATTTTGTTAAAACTTCAACAGGAATTGAAACTAAAAAGTTCGACGATGTTATAATGTCGGATTTTAAGTTGCCGGATTTTTTAAACTATGATGATTTTGATATTAAGACGGCTCCAGAATATGGAATCGGTGCTGTCGGATAAGGAAAAAAGTGACTATTAGCGTACCAGCGACAAGCGCAAACCTAGGACCGGGATTCGATTCTCTCGGTTTGGCGGTCGATCTTAGAAATGTGGTTGAGTTTCATCCCTCTAAATTTTTCAGTATTGCCATTAAAGGAGAAGGGGCGAACAATCCCAGACTTAAAGGCAATAACCTTTTTATAAGCATATTCAATGAACATTATGAGCGTTTAACGGAGAAAAGGCAAAGCTTTAAGTTTACGTTTTTCAATCAGATACCTATGTCCAGAGGTCTTGGCAGTTCATCTGCGGTAATTGTGAGTGCTATCTCCACTGCGCACGAAGCAGCAGGCGTAAGAGTCTCGAAAAGGCGTATCTTAAATCATGCATTGGCGTACGAGTCTCATCCTGATAATATAACTCCCGCTGTAATGGGAGGTTTTAATGCCGCGACAATTGAGAAAAATAAAGTCTTTTCGCAGAAAAAGCATCTGCCCGATTATCTAAAAGCGGTCGTCGTCGTGCCGAATAAACCTATAAATACGTTAAAATCGAGAACGCTTCTGCCAAAATCGTATTCCAAAGACAATGCGATCTATAACCTTTCGCATACGGCTGTCACGGTGGCTGCATTTTTCAATGAAGACTGGGAAATGCTGCGTCTTTCCACCCAGGACAGGTTTCACCAAAAGATCCGTATGAAGATGATGCCCGAACTTTTCACGATACAAAAGATGGCTTACGACAGCGGTGCTTTGATGAGCACGCTTTCAGGCAGCGGCTCTACATTCTTTTCAATGGTCTATGATCAAGATGCCGCAGCACTTGTGAACAGGTTTAAGCAGAAGTTTCCTGATTATGAGGTCAAATGTTTGGATTTTGACAATAACGGACTTGTCGTAGAGCGTTAGTTTATAGAAAATTGAAGTAATATTAAGATATAATGCCGAAAAATTACAGCAGTCCGACTCGAATGTGTATAACCTGCCGAACAAGATTTTCGCAGGCTGCATTATTGCGTTTGAGATGTGCGGATAAATCACTGCAACATTTTTCAAATACCGGTAGAAGTTTTTATCTTTGCCAAGAGTGTCTGAAAAATGAAAATAAAGTCGTAAAGTCACTAATGCGGCAATGTAAAATAGGTGATATGGCAAGTCTGTCTAACCAGTTAAAGGAGATTATAGCTCAGAATGGAAAAAGTTAGAGTACACGAAATAGCAAAAGAACTTGGGGTTACATCTAAAGAAGTTGTTAAAAAAGCTACGGATATGGGTCTAGAATTAAAAACTGCTTCAAGCACGGTTTCGATGGAAGAAGCTGAGAAGATAGTAAATTATATTATGAACGGTGCCGATAGCGATATGCCTCAAAAAACGGCTTCTGCCGATGAAAAAAGCGAAAAAAGTGAAAAAACTGCCGATTCTTCAGTGAAAAAAGATATGAAACCGGCAGACGCTAAAGAGAAGCAGAAAAAAGATGCCAAAAAACCTCAAACGTCAAAAGAGGATGAAGATAGAAACGATCCTTCCGACAAAGAGATAAAAAAAGATGAGAAAAAGATGCCTATCACTATGGCTGCACCGGTAAAAACTTCCGGCTTGAAAATAGTGAAAAAGAAAAAGCCCAAACCTGAAGACGATGTTAAAATAAGTACTCATGACGATAACTCCCTAAAAGCTGTTTCCAACTACGGCAAGATGAGCGCCGAAGCTTTAGCCGAACTCAACTCCCGCAAAAAGAAAAACAAACCGGCTCCGTCCGTAACGAATAAAAAACAGTCCGGCGGGATGAAACTGGATATTTTCGGAGAGAGTCTGAGCGAACTTTCTATGGACTATGACGAGGATGAAGTTGTATTGGTTGACCTAAATGCAAGTACAATGAATGAAGTCAAAGTTGAAGAGCCGAAAAAACCTAAAACACCAAAACCTATCGGAAGAAATTCCGGTAAGAAACAGGGGAGTAAACAGCCTCGTAAAGTATCGCGCGACAAGCGTAAGAAATATGTGAAAGATAAGGTTTCAGATGAAATAGTGACACATGTCGAGATCCCTGAAGATATCCGCGTATATGAGTTTGCGGAGAAGATAAACCGTCCTATGACAGATATCATAAAAGTTCTTTTCGATCTTGGTATGATGATGACCAAAAACGACTTCCTCGGCAAAGACGAGATAGAGATTTTGGCCGAAGAGTTCGGTGTAGAAGTAACTACGATCGATCCAAAAGATGCCTTTAATTATGAAGAATCGTATGAAGAAGAGGTGATCGAAGAGGATGGAAATACGGTAGAGCGTCCTCCTGTCATAACGATTATGGGTCACGTCGATCACGGTAAGACATCACTTCTAGATGCCATTAGAAGTGCTAAGGTTGCAGACGGCGAGGCCGGCGGGATTACTCAGCATATTGGTGCGTATACCGTAAAACAAAACGGCAAATGGATAACGTTCTTAGATACTCCGGGCCACGCGGCATTTAGCTCGATGCGTCAGCGCGGGGCGAACCTGACGGATATTATCGTTATCGTCGTTGCTGCCGATGACGGTGTGAAGCCTCAAACGCTCGAAGCTGTAAAAATAGCAAAAGATTCAGGTGTTCCAATCATAGTCGCGCTTAACAAGATGGATAAAGAGAACGCCAACCCGGATATGGTAAAAGGACAGATGGCAGAACAGGGTCTAAACCCTGTCGATTGGGGTGGAGATATCGAATTTATACCTATGTCGGCGAAAAAAGGCGAAGGTATCGATGAACTTTTGGAAAATATTCTCTTGACCGCTGAAGTTTTAGAACTCAAAGCAAACGAAGATACGAACGCAAAGGCGGTCGTCGTCGAGAGCTCCTTGGAAAAAGGCCGCGGACCTGTCGCTACGGTCATTGTTCAAAACGGTACTTTAAGAGTAGGAGATTATGTCGTCTGCGGTCAATCTTACGGGCGTGTCAAAGCGATCATCAACGATCAAAAACAGCAGATAAAAGCGCTTAAGCCGAGTCATACCGCAGTTGTCGTAGGTTTAAACGAAGTCCCTTCCGCCGGTGAAACGATGATAGCGATGAACTCGGACAAAGAAGCGCGCGAGTACGCTCAAAAACGTTATGAGTACGAAAGACGCAAAGAACTTTCACACTCTACGAAAACAACGTTAGACGAGCTTACCTCTCTCATCGCAGAAGGAAAACTCAAAACCCTTAAGATCGTTCTTAAAACGGATGTTCACGGTTCACTCGAAGCGATCCGCGGAGCACTCTCCGAACTTCGTAACGACGAGGTAAAAGTGGATATCATCTCAAGCGGTGTCGGCGGGATTACGGAAAATGACGTGGAACTTGTCGCAAATAGCCAAAATTGTGCGCTTTTAGGTTTTAACGTTCGTCCGACAGGAAGCGTGAAAGCTGCTGCCAAACAAAAAGGTGTCGACATCAGAACATACTCCGTCATCTATCAGTTGATTGACGATGTCACCGGAATGCTTACTGGAATGATGTCTCCTAAATTTACAGAAACAAATACGGGACAAGCTGAAGTGCGTGATACGTTCAAGATACCAAAAGGCGGAATGGTTGCCGGCTGTGTGGTCGTTGACGGTAAACTTGTACGCGGCGGACTTGTCCGTGTTATTCGTGAGGGCGTCGTAGCTTATGAAGGCGAACTTACTTCTCTTAAACGTTTTAAAGACGACGTTGCAGAAGTCGGAAACGGTTATGAGTGCGGTGTCGTTATCAAAGGTTACGATGATGTCAGAGTCGGTGACGTTATAGAGACATTTACGAAAGTCGAGACCAAGGTTTCCCTGTGACTCCTTCGGAAATAAAAGTAAAACGTACCGAATCGATACTTCAAGAACTGATCCCAGAAGCGCTCAGTTCGCTAAACGATGCAAGAATGCATGAACTCGATGTTATAGAAGTAAAATGCTCTCGTGGCAGAAGCGATGCCAAGGTTTATATGGACCCAAGCATGTTTAGCGATGAGGAAAGAGCTTTTTATGTAAAACAACTAAAAAAAGTCGCTCCGATCATCGAAGATTACTGCCTGAAAGATCAGGGATGGTTTAGGTCTCCGAAATTGACATTTGTTTTTGATGATCAATTGGAAAAAAGCCAAAACATAGAAGATCTTTTTAAACGCATAAAAAAAGAGGAAAAAAATGAGTCTTGAAAGTGATATCAAATCCATTGTAGAATCCGTCGGATTGATGCTCTACGATACTGTGATCACAAGCGAAAACGGTGAGACCATCTACAGAGTAAGCGTTAAGGATCCGCAAAACAAGGGAGTGAGTCTGGACAGATGTGTCGAGATCACGCATCTTATCTCTCCTTTGCTGGATGTGACGCCTCCGGTCTCAGGCGAATACAGGCTGGAAGTCGGGACACCAGGCATAGAGAGAAAGCTGACGAAGTTAGAAAATTTCGTAAATTCGATCGGCGAAAACGTAAGTCTGACTACAAGAGCCAAAGAGAAGCTAAAAGGTGTTTTAAAAGGGGTAAAAGAGGATTCTCTTTATCTTAAAATAGACAATGAAGAAGTAGTCGTACCTTTTGGCGACGTCGTAAAAGCGCGCACCTATTTTGAATGGTAGTCGACGATAAATTTTTTATGGATCTCACGCTGAAGGAAGCGTGGAGCTCTCAGATTTTGACGTACCCGAATCCGGCGGTCGGATGCGCGATCGTAAAAGGCAGCGGCGAGTTGCTCTGTGTCGAAGCACATAAAAAAGCAGGCGGACCTCATGCCGAAGTACTTGCCTTGCAGAGCGCATACCACAAACTGACAGACGACTCAAACATCCTCCCTCTTACATCATCAAAAGAGATACATGACTACATTTTAAAAAATCATCATGGATGTTTTAAAGAGTGTACTCTGTACGTGACGCTTGAACCGTGCGTGCATGAGGGAAAGACGCCTTCGTGTGCTGCTCTTATCTCACAACTGGGAGTAAAAAGAGTCGTTATGGCGTCTGCCGATGAGAGTCAAAAAGCAAAAGGCGGAGCAAAGATGGTTTCGCGGTCCGGTACAAAAGTCGAGTTTTCCTCTTTGCAGGCAAAGGGAGCCGAACTTTTATCGCCGTTTTTAAAATGGAGCCAAGAGAGGTTCGTATTTTTTAAATGGGCACAAAGACTTGACGGCACGATTGACGGCGGAGTCATAAGCTCTAAAGAATCAAGAGAGCTTGTTCATAGGATGCGTGACGTGTGCGATCTCATCGTAGTAGGCGGCGAGACGGTCAGAACCGACAGACCTACGCTCGATGCCAGACTATGCGGAGGAAAAGCTCCCGATGTTCTTATCGTCTCAAGAGGCAAAGAGTTTGATAAAAATATTCCGCTTTTTAACGTACCGGGCAGAAAAGTGATGATAGAGAAAGATTTTGACAAAATAAGAGATTACAACTGCATTTTGATCGAAGGCGGATCGAATATGTTCGAATTCTCTAAAAAGTATGTAGATTACCATCTTTGTTTTGTATCTCTGAAAAGTGGTGGTAAAATACGTTTTCATAAAAACAATGATGATTTTGAACTCTTGCATGTAGAGAAGATATCGGATGATATATTAATGTGGATGAAACTAAAGGGATAGATATTTATGGAAAAACAAGAAAAAATCGTATCGATGTTTGACGATATAGCGCCTACATACGACACGGCAAACCGTGTCATGAGTATGGGAGTGGACAGAAGCTGGAGAAAAAAAGCATGTGATCTTTCGTACAGCTACAGTGACAGTGACACTGTTGATATGATCGTCGATGTGGCATGCGGCACAGGCGATATGATGGATTATTGGAGAAGACAGGCTCAAGTCGGAGGCGTTGCGCTTGGTAAGATTGTGGGGGTAGATCCGTCAAAGGGCATGCTCGATGTCGCTAAAGTAAAGTTTCCCGATTTTGAATTTCATACGGCAAAGGCGACGGAGATCCCGCTGGAAGATGAAAGTGCCGATATATTAAGTATCACTTACGGAATCAGAAACGTAGTCGAACGCGAAGAAGCGTTAAAAGAGTTCAATCGTGTCCTCAAACACGGAGGACTTGTCGTGATATTAGAATTTATGAAAAACGAGAACCCGTCGCTTCTCGGACAGATCAGAGATTTTTATATGAACAGAATCCTGCCAAAAGTCGGCGGTTTTATCTCTAAAAACCTCGAAGCTTACGAGTATCTTCCAAATTCTATCGAGAGCTTTTCAACCGTGGAAAATATGCAAAACGAACTTAAAAATGCAGGGTTTGAGATACTTTTCACGCAAAGTTTCTCCATGGATATCTCTACGCTGATAATCGCCCGCAAACTTTAAGATGAACACTCTTAGCGTCTCATCGCTCAACGAACAGATAAAGACTCTTTTAGAGAGCAGTTTTGTCAGAGTGTTCGTCGAGGGTGAACTCTCCCGCATCACACATCACAACAGCGGACATATCTACTTTACTTTAAAAGACAGCACCTCGGCGATCAAATGTGTCATGTTCAAAGGCAATGCCGCCAAGCTCAGGTTCAATCTTGAAGAGGGGCTAAAAGTCATACTTGACGGTGCAGTTACCGTGTACAAACCCAGAGGCGAGTACCAGATAAACTGTTTTATGATCGAGCCTTCGGGACAGGGCGCCCTTGCTCTCGCATATGAACAGCTAAAGCAAAAACTTTCGCAAAAAGGTTATTTTGATCCAGAGATCAAAAAACAGCTTCCCAAATTTCCCCGCCGCATTGCACTCATCACCTCTGCAACGGGTGCCGCTTTGCAGGATATGCTCCGCGTCGCCGCACAGCGATACAGACTCTTAGAGATCGACATCTATGATGTCTTGGTTCAGGGAAATTCAAGTGCACAGAGCATCGTGGACGCTTTACATGTAAGCGATAAAAAAGATTACGACGTCATCGTTCTTGCCCGCGGCGGCGGAAGCATAGAAGACCTTTGGTCATTCAATGAAGAGATCGTCGCCGATGCTATCTTTGAAGCTCGTACTCCGATCGTCTCTGCCGTGGGACATGAGATAGACTATCTTATATCGGATTTTACGGCCGATCTCAGAGCCCCGACGCCGAGCGCGGCGATGCAGATGATCCTTCCCGATACCAATGAGCTCTACCAATATTTGGACAGTCTGTCCCAAAGTTATAATAATACGGTGGATTCTAAAATATATAACTTTTCACAAGCGCTCTTTCACATAAAAAAACTCTATGAACAAAACTCGATCGAGCAGCAGATAAGACAAAAAAAAGTAGAAGTTACACAATTAAAAGAGAGATTTGATCAAACGATCCTGTTTAATCTTCAAAACTTAAAAAAAGAGATAGAATCCGTAGATGTAAGACTTTCTTATCAAATACAAACCCTATTTTCTCAAAAACAAAACAGGCTTGATGCCTTAAGAGAAAACCTTATCTCGAGCAATCCGAAAAACAAGGTATTATCGGGTTTTGTACAGATAAGCAAAAAGAGTAAAGTTATCTCGCTTGAGGACTTACATATAAACGATAGTTTTGATCTGATGAACGAAAGACTGAAGATCACGTCAAAAGTTATTGAAATTAAGGAGCATAATAGATGAATTATCCAAGTTTTTTTGATCAAGTTGTTAGTATAGATATGATCGATCCTCTTTCAAATGTCTTGGGAACATTTGAAAACGGAGCGCTTACCTTTACATATCTGGATATCGTAAAGGCTGCCGGACACAGCTGTCCGACGGTAGGAGGAGCATATATAATGACCTATAAGGCTTTAAAGGCCTTATACAAAGACGAGATGCCTATGCGCGGTATGATTGAGGTCAGTTTTAAAGAATCGCTTGAAGAGGGTGTCGCGGGAGTCATAGGAAACGTCGTCACACATATAACGGGAGCGACCGATAAAAGCGGATTTAAAGGGTTGAATCAAAGATTCGCACGCCACTCATTGATGCACTTCGATGCACAAATATCTTCGAGTGCGAGATTTAAAAGAGTTGACACGGGTAAAGAGGTGGACGTATTTTATAACCCTTCATCCATACAACCCGATGCAAAGATGCAGCCGCTTATGCAGATGATGATGCAGGGTATGGCAAACGCAGAACAGATAAAAGAGTTCGGCTCTCTTTGGCAGGATAGAGTAAAGAGAATCATAGTCGATAACATAGACTCTGTCGTAAAGGTACAGGAGATCTAATTCTTTATTCATGTAAGAAAAGGCTCTTACATGGATGTTTTATTTTAGGACCAATGCCGGAAAATATGTGTTTAGGGTAACGGCAGCCTGTGCCGAGATCTTTTTGATAAACTCTTCCATAGGGTCCTCTTTGTTCCAAAGCGGAGTTTTGACACCGGACAAGCGAATCAGCTCCTCTTGGGCATCATAGCTTACTCCGATCTTGTCTATAAGTCCGACGGCTTTTGCCTGAGATGCCGTAAATATATGGGCGTTTGCAAAAGAGGGGGCGTCTTCTATTTTTAATCTCCGTGCACTTGCAACGTCGTTTACGAACATATTGTAGGTGTCTTGGATAACTTTATTGAGTTCGGCCTTTTCGTAGGGAAGCCACTCTCTATCCGGCGTTCCCAGCTGTTTATATTTTCCTGCCATTACCACTTGAGATTTTATGCCGATCTTGTGCATGATCTCGCTAAGGTTCGCTCCTTGCATGATAACCCCGATGCTTCCGACCATACTGCCGGGATTTGCTATGATCTCATTTGCCCAGATAGAGGAGTAATAGCTTCCGCTTGCGATTGTTCCGCTTGCATAGACTACAACAGGTTTAACCCGTCTCAATCTTTTTATCGCATACGCGACTTCGATCGAGGGGGCAACTGCACCGCCCGGCGAATTTACTACCATGAGAACACCTTTTACCCTTTCGTTTAAACGGGCATCGTCGATCTTCTTAACGATTTCGCTTACATCCATGATAGGACCCGTTAAAGAAATCTTCTCGAGATTATGCGGTATCAGAGAAGAATCTCCTTTAGGCATAAATATTAATATAACTATGAGTATAAAGACCATCGCCTTAAAATGGTTTTGAATAAAATTTACAGTTGCCGTGATCGGTAAAAAAAGTTTTTTTAGTCCTTCCATTATTATTCTCCTTTGACTTGATTGCCGTTTATATATATTTTGGAGATATTATATCTATGTAAGAGTAAATGAAGTGCAAGCTGTTCATTTGGTTCACAAACAAGGTCCAGTACCAGCATATCGGCGTTTTTACCCTCTTTTATCTCTCCCGTATTAAGTCCCAGTGCTTCTGCCGCATCTTTTGTGACGCTCTTGATAAGGCGCGAGGCGAGCGGCAGAAGGTCGGCTCCGTGATGCATAAAAAGAGCTATCTTCATCTCTTCAAAGAGATTTAGCGTATAGTTTGAACTAAGTCCGTCCGTCGCACAGATCCATTTTACGCCATGTTTGTCCAGATCGTCAAGACCGATAGCTCCGTTTCCGAGCAGACGGTTTGAAATCGGACAGTGTACAACCGTATGTTTTGAGAGAGCAAGCTCTTGAAGCTCCTCCTTGGTCGCTTGAACGACATGCGTCATCAGTGTCGGAATCTCTTTGAAATGTTGTAAAAACTCTTTTATGTCCGTTACGGCTTTGTCCTGTTTTAAAAAATTTACAAAAAACTCTTTGAAATCGCCCTCATTTTTTTGAAGCCACTCTTTTTCGGCTCTGCTTTCTAAAAAGTGGGCACTCAATTTCAAGCCTTCGTTTTTTACGATATTTAGAGCTTTTTTGATGAGAATCGGATGAACCGAATAGGGTGAATGAATGGCGACCGCAGGATAAAAGCCTTCTCTCGTAACGGATTTTGAGGCATCGAGCCTTTGTAAAAAATCGTTAAAAAGTGCATCCGCCATGCTTGCCTGTGAGCCGATAAGTTCATTGAAAAACACCACGTTTTGAGGAGATGCTGCGGCTGCTTCAAGATCCATCCCGTGCGAGCTGACAGCTCCGTAGGTGGTAATACCCGATGCAAGCATCATATCGGCCGCTTTTTTCATACATGTAAAATCACACGAGTTTACAAGCTCCTCGCGGTTTGATATTACACTGTAAAGCCACTGTAAAAAATCTCCGTATTTTAGAGTCTCCTTATTCGCACTGAACTCCAGGTGGACATGAGCATTTATAAGTCCGGGCATCAAAAGCGAGTTCTTGCCGAGTTCGATGATCTCGGCATCTTTATAAATCTCTTTCAACTCTTTTAAAGGCGCGATCTTGCGTATGGTCTTATCGTATGCGACGGCTTTGTTTTCAAGCAGTTGCTCGGCGGTATAAATATAGTTTGGATTTATAATTTTCACATTTGCTCTTTTACTGGATAGTTTTAAAATATATTATGCTTTATTTTGATAAAATGGGCGCTTAATTAAAGTATATAAAATAAAAAAAAGGTAAAAAATGAAAATCGTAGTGATCCAAGGACCGAACTTAAATATGTTGGGAACACGTGAACAACAGTTTTACGGACCGATGAAGTTGGAGCAGATTCATGCTCAAATGAAAGATGTTGCAACACAAAGCGGTGTGGAGATAGAGTTTTTTCAAAGTAATTTAGAGGGTGAACTGGTTGACAAGATTCAAGAGTGCTACGGCGAGGCTGACGGGATCATCATAAATCCGGCGGCATACACGCATACGTCCATAGCTATCCGCGATGCTTTGAGCGCAGTCTCTCTCCCTGCCATCGAAGTGCATATATCCAATACGTACCGTCGTGAAGAGTTTCGTCAAAAGAACCTTATAGCACCTGTCTGCACCTCTTCACTTGTCGGTTTCGGACCGTTTGGCTACCACCTTGCGATGGTAGGGATGCTTCAGCTTTTCAATGAGATAAAAGCGATGCAGGAAGCTCAAAAAACACAGCAGGCGTAAGGAAAGATATGGTGAAAAAATATGCCTTAAGTGAAAAGCTTACGCTTATCTATACGGCATTTTTTCCATATAAAAAACAACAAACTTCATCGCATAGATACAGGGTCACCATAGGGATCGGCGGAAATGTCGGTGATGTTTTAAGAAGATTTAATCATCTTTTTTTTAAACTTAAGAAAGATAAACGGGTCGAGGTTTTAGAAACTGCGCCGATTTTGAAAAATCCGCCTTTTGGTTATTTGGAACAGGATGACTTTTTAAACTCCGTTGCAGTCGTAGCAACATCGATGCAGCCGAAATTTTTTCTCGCTTATTTAATGCGTTTGGAAAAAAAATTTTCAAGAAAACGCAGTTTTGCGAATGCGCCAAGGACTTTAGATTTGGATATTTTATTTTTTGACAACCGAGTTATAGATACGAAGTCTTTAAAAATCCCTCATCCCCACTGGATGAAAAGAGAAAGCGTAGTGATCCCATTAGCAAGTGTTAGCAGATGAAGATTTTAACATTTAGCGGTAAAACTCCGACAGAAGCATTGAAAAAAGCACAAGCTGCTGTCGGTGAAGATGCGATGCTTATCGAGACTCGCGAGATCCAAAAAAAAGCTCTCGGAAAAGAGCCGTTGTATGAGATCGTCGTCGGTGTGGATGAAAAACAGACGAAAAGCGCACGGCAAACAACCAGAACAAAACCTCTTGAGATGCAAAAACCCATAAAACAGGACAGTGAAGACGTCTACTATAATATTTCGCGTGCGGCAAGACAGATATCCGATATTGCCAAAGTAACGGACGAAGAGGTCTATAACGGTGAAAAAACCGTGCTTGCGCAAGCACCTCAGCCTAAGGAGCTCGTGGATATCAAAGCCGAACTCTCAAAGCTCGGAGACAGGGTAAAACTGATCCAAAACATGTTCTGGCAGGAACGTTCACCGAATTTAGACCGTGCAATTCCCTCGGAGTTCGCAGAGATATACAAGATGGCGCTGGAAAGCGGTATGAACAAGGAACATCTCGATGAGATGATGCATCTGAGTCTTGAACATATGCCGCTTAAGATGAGAGAAAATTCAGAGACCGTCAAAAGATATTTTAAATCGATCCTTAGAAAAATGGTTCCGGTTAGAATGGAGAGTCTTCCGACGTCCAACAGCAAGAAAGTGATCATGCTGGTAGGTCCTACCGGTGTCGGAAAAACCACATCCATTGCAAAGCTCGCTGCAAGATACTCGTATCTGATGGAGAAAAAATATAAGGTCGGACTTGTGGTTTTGGATACGTACCGTATAGGTGCAGTAGAGCAGCTGATGCAGTATGCGAGGATGATGAAGCTCGGTATCGAGACCGTAGTAGATCCGCCGGAATTCTCGAGTGCACTGAACTCTCTTCGGTACTGCGATTATATTTTGATTGATACGATGGGCTCAAGTCCCTATGATAAAGGTAAAATAGAGAAGATATACGAGTGTTTGAACTCCAATACCACGGAGTTCAATATCGATGTCGTTTTGGTTATGCCGAGCTCTATAAAGTACGAAGATTTAAAAGCGACGTACGATAATTTTGAAACGCTTGACGTGGATACCATGATGTTCACAAAACTGGACGAGACAAGAGGATTTGGGAATATCTTTTCACTGGTATATGAGACCAAAAAACCTATCAGTTATTTTTCCGTCGGTCAGGAGGTTCCTGAAGATTTGGTAGTGGCGGACAGCGACTTTTTGGTCGAATGTCTGCTGCATGGATTCAGCCGGAGCAAATTATGATGGGGCATCAGGCAGAAAAGCTGGAAAAACTGGTAGCATCATCGACAGCCAAGAAATCCAAAAAGACCAGATTCGTAGCCATAACAAGCGGTAAAGGCGGTGTCGGCAAAAGTACCATCAGTTCGAATCTGGCATATATACTGTCGCAAAACGGTCTTAATGTCGGTATCTTCGATGCGGATATCGGTCTTGCGAACTTGGATGTCATGTTTAACGTGAGCATAAAAAAGAATATCCTGCATGTATTAAAAGGCGAAGCGAAAGTCGCAGATATTCTTATCCCTATAACAAGAAATCTTATTCTTATCCCCGGTGACAGCGGAGATGAAATCCTGAAATATTCCGATGAAGCATTATTTACAAGATTTATGCAAGAAGCCCAGGTACTCGATAAGCTTGACGTCATGATCATAGATACCGGCGCGGGGATCGGAGAGCATATCCAGATGTTTTTAAATGCGGCGGACGATGTTGTAGTGGTGACCGTTCCCGATCCTGCGGCGATCACCGATGCATATGCGACCATCAAGACCATCTCATCCGTGAGAAATGATATTTCTGTTATAATGAATCAGGTTAGAGGCGAAAAAGAAGCTACGGCAGTATTTGACAAGATTAAAAAAGTCGCTTTGTCGAATATAAGAGAAGATTTGAACCTTGCTTATTTGGGCAAAGTGAACGCAGACTCAAAAGTTTCCATGTCCGTGAAGCAAAGAGAGCTTGTAAGTGTCGTAAGCCCGTCTTCGCAGTCAGCGGTCGATTTAGAGCTGATAGCCAAGGAGATAGCGAAAAATTTGGAACGAAATGTGCTAGTTTCATCAAACGAAAGCGGATTAACGGGGCTTTTTAGACGTTTAATGCAGCATTTTTGATCAAAGGGGCGAAAATTTTATGTTAGCGGCGAATTTTGTATCTTTTTTTACAGTGCAGGGTTTTTTTATCGGGCTGGTTTTTGGATTGTTAAAATCCGACAGCGCCGACGGCTTGCTTACTTATACGTTCTTGATCAGCGTGTTTTTTTATCTGTTTTCGCATGTGATCGTCGCATTTTATTTTCGAACACTCTCCGTAAGAACATACAGTTTTGCAAAAAGCCGTCATGAGTCCAATCTTGACCAGATCGTAAAAGAGATAAATAAACGTGAAAAAGTGATCGATACCGCGCATAAGATCACGGATGTGGCCGCTAAGATGAATACCCAAGACGAGATGAAGGCTGCGGCATGATACATGCATATGAGAACGAGCTCAAATACAAAGAGGATGAACTGGCGATCGCATATCTTCCTGCAGTGAAAGCTATGGCGTTCAGACTTAAAGAGAGGCTGCCTAGCTCTGTCGATTTCATGGATCTTAGCGCTATAGGAACAGAAGAGCTCGTAAAACTTGCCAGAAGGTACGATGAGGCGCAAAACGACTCGTTTTGGGGATATGCCAAAACAAGGGTTTACGGAGCGATGCTCGATTATCTGAGATCGCTTGACGTTTTGAGCCGTTCAAGCAGAAAGCTCGTCAAGAGGATCGATTATCTTGTAGAGGAGTATCTTCTGACTCATGATGAAGAGCCGACGGATGCGCAGCTCGCCCAGATGATCGAAGGGGAGAGTGAAGAAAAGATACACGAAGCCCGCATAGCGTCTTCGATATATGCCATCTTGCCTCTTCAAGACCAGCTCAATACCGGCGATGAAGGCGAAACTTTAGAGCGGGTCGAGAAGGAACAGCTTGTCGAGGTTATAATGGACGTTTTATCAAAATACAGCGAACGGGAACAGATGGTGATTCAATTATATTATTTTGAAGAGCTGACCTTAAAAGAGATCAGTTCGATCCTGGATATTACAGAATCAAGAATCTCACAGATTCACAAATCGGTGATTAAAAAAATCCAAGAGAGTATAGGAGCATAAGATGGCAGATATACTTTCCCAAGAAGAGATAGATGCGCTGCTCGACGTCGTGGATGACGGCGAGGATATTTTAGAAGAAGCTTCAAGCGACGAGATCTATTCACAGCGTCAGATAACGCTTTATGACTTTAAACGTCCAAACCGTGTATCAAAAGAGCAGCTGCGTGCATTCCGCGGTATCCATGACAAGATGGCACGTTCATTGTCGTCGCAGATATCTTCCATCATGCGTTCGATCGTAGAGATACAGCTGCATTCGGTCGATCAGATGACTTACGGCGAGTTCTTGATGTCTTTGCCGAATCCGACGAGCTTCAACGTCTTTTCGATGAAACCGCTTGAAGGCAACGGCGTTTTGGAGATAAACCCTTCCATCGCTTTTCCAATGCTTGACAGGCTCTTAGGCGGAAAAGGCGAGCCGTTTGAATCCACAAGGGAGTTTTCAGATATAGAACTCAGTTTGTTCGAGACTATTTTACGCGTTATGATGTCAACCCTCAAAGAGGCATGGGGACCTGTTACGGATCTGTATCCGAACGTGGAATCAAAAGAGTCAAGCCCCAATGTCGTTCAGATCGTTGCGCAAAACGAGATCGTCGTCATGGTCGTTATGGAGATCATAATCGGGCACAGTTCGGGTATGATGAACATATGTTATCCCGTTATATCTCTTGAACCTGTTCTACCGAAACTGGCAAGCAGAGATTTGATGCTTAACGAAACAAGTTCCAAAAAAAGCAGAAATCAGGAACTGCAGGTTCTTCTTGGCGGGGCGCAGGTAAATATCGAAGCAAACTTAGGCTCTGCAGAACTCGATATGAGAGAGGTTTTGGACCTTAAGATCGGAGATATTATACGTTTGGATGCAGATGCCAATGATATAGTTACTCTTTCAGTAGACGGAAAGGTGAGGTTTAAAGGTGAGATCGGTCTAAGAAGATTTAGAAAATCCATACAGATAACAGAGATCGTAAAAACGGAAAAAGATGCAGTGAAGCGCTCGTTGGAAAACTTAGAAAGACAGCGTAAAGCAAAAATAAGTATTGCAAAAGATATTATAAATGAAGATGAGACCGAAGGTGAGGAGTAATTAGATGGAAGAGTTTATTAAGCTGTTTGAACGTGAGACCGTAGCTACAATTGAGAGTTTAATCGGACAAGCTCCATCTATAGTGAAAAAAGAGGAGGAGACGTTATCGATAATTTCTAATATCCTGCCTCCTATATCTCTAATAAAAGTAGCGGTCAGCGGAGATATAGAGGCAAATATCATGGTTGCTATGTCTCCTGCTCTTGCAACCGCTCTTGGCGATATGATGCTCGGTGGCGAGGGCGAGAGCAAAGAGGATATGAACGAAGAGGATCTGGATGCTACCAAAGAGATCGTCTCTAATATTATGGGAGCAATATCAAATACTCTCGGTGCTCAAAAAGAGCTGCCGGTGATAACGTTAAAAGTAGATAATATCGAATTTATAGGAGATGACGGAGATATAAATCTTGACAGTTACAGCAAGATGTATGTCTATACTTTCACTCTTGGAGAGATAAACTCTTTGATGATGCTTATTACCGATAATACGTTTGAATCATCGTTTCGCTCCGAAACTGAAGGACAAGAGCAAGGCTCTGCAAAAGAGCTGACGCCGCCTACGATCTCTTCAAAATCGAACGAAAACAGCAATCTTGACTGCGGCGATATGAAAAACATCTCTTTGATACTCGATGTCAAATTACCTGTAAGAGTCAGAATAGGTAAAAAAAGGATGCTTCTAAAAGATGTCCTTAACATGGATATCGGTTCGGTGATCGAATTGAATCAGCTTGCAAACGATCCGCTGGATATTTTGGTGGACGATCATGTGATCGCACAAGGTGAAGTCGTTATCGTAGATGGAAACTTTGGAATACAGATCACGACCATCGGTACGAAAAGAGAAAGACTCAATCAGTTAAAATCTTAAACGGTATAAAAAGCCATAAGAGCATACTTTGCATAATGTTATAATTTCATCATAGATTTTATTTTAAAAAAGAGAAGTGATGAAAAAAAAAGTTTTGGTAGGTATGAGCGGAGGTATAGACTCAACCGTATCGGCACTCATACTAAAAGAAGACGGATATGAGGTCGAAGGTATTTATATGCGCCTGCATACAAAGCCGGGCTATCATGAGATCCATCAAGCCAGAGCTCAAAAAGCTGCAGATTTCGTAGGTATGAAACTCCACATAGTAGACTTAGAAGATATATTTAAAGAGAAAGTATTTGATCCTTTTATCAAAACGTATGAGGCGGGAGAAACTCCAAACCCGTGTGCGTTATGCAATAGAAGCTTGAAATTCGGCGAGATGGTAAAATTTGCCGATACTATAGGTGCTGATTACATAGCGACCGGGCATTATATTCAGCAAGACGGAAAATATCTTATGCAGGCCCAAGATGATACAAAAGATCAAAGCTATTTTTTATTCTATATAGATAAAACAATAGTTCCAAGGCTCTTATTTCCTATGGGCAGTCGTAAAAAAAGTGATATTAAAAAGCTTGCGGCTTCCATTGAAGGTTTAGAATCCTTTGCTTCTCAGGCAGAATCAAGCGAGATATGTTTTGTTGAAAATACTTATGTTGATCTTTTAAAAGATTATGTGCAGGTAGATCAACCCGGTGAAGTACTTGATATGAACGGCAATGTCGTGGGCGAACATAAGGGATACATGCATTATACGATCGGCAAAAGAAAAGGCTTTACCGTTCGGGGTGCGCATGATCCGCATTATGTAGTGAGCATAGATCAGAAGAAAAATCAGATCGTAGTAGGAAAAAAAGAGGACCTTGCCTGCTACAGCGTCACACTGCGTGATATTAATATGTTTGACGAGAGAACCGATTTTGAATCTACCGTAAAGCTGAGATATAGAACAAAAGCCGTAAAGTGCAGCGTTAAAATAGACAATGGTATTGCAGAAGTTAAGCTGCATGAAGCGGTGTTCGGTGTTGCAAAAGGACAAGCCGCAGTATTTTACGATGAGGACAAGCTAATAGGCGGCGGCTGGATATCTTAAAAATAATATTTTTTCATAAATATCACTGATAAAAGTGCAAAAGAATTACGTAAATCAACAAAAAGACGAAAATTTTAAAAATTCGGTAAAAAACCTCTTGACAATGGATAGATTTTTCCCTATAATTCCCGTCCACAAACGAAGAGACCTAAAGTTTAGGGATTTAAAGAGAGATAAGAATTTCACGTTTGAGATCATTGAAAACTAAGCAAGTAGACGACGGGGACGGCTAACGAGAGTTAGGGTTGTCGGAAGTTTACTTAAAGATAACTATAACATAACCGTCTATTTAATACTATTTATTAAATGGATACTTTTTAAAAAATAAAGCCAATGATTTTTATCTTGGGCTTTGGTTCAAATAATTCAATTATGGAGAGTTTGATCCTGGCTCAGAGTGAACGCTGGCGGCGTGCTTAACACATGCAAGTCGAACGATGAATAAGAGCTTGCTCTTAGGATTAGTGGCGCACGGGTGAGTAATATATAGTTAATGTGCCCCAAAGACCGGGATAGCCACTGGAAACGGTGATTAATACTGGATACACCTTTTAAGCAGAAGCTTAAACGGGAAATGTTTTTTCGCTTTGGGATCAGACTATATCCTATCAGCTAGTTGGTGAGGTAAGGGCTCACCAAGGCAATGACGGGTAGCGGGTTTGAGAGGATGATCCGCCACACTGGTACTGAGACACGGACCAGACTCCTACGGGAGGCAGCAGTGAGGAATATTGCACAATGGGGGGAACCCTGATGCAGCAACGCCGCGTGGAGGATGACGCATTTCGGTGTGTAAACTCCTTTTATGAGTCAAGATAATGACGGTAGCTCATGAATAAGCACCGGCTAACTCCGTGCCAGCAGCCGCGGTAATACGGAGGGTGCAAGCGTTACTCGGAATCACTGGGCGTAAAGGACGCGTAGGCGGGTTGTCAAGTCAGGTGTGAAATCCTACAGCTTAACTGTAGAACTGCACTTGAAACTGGGAGCCTAGAGTATGGGAGGGGGAGATGGAATTAGTGGTGTAGGGGTAAAATCCGTAGATATCACTAGGAATACCGAAAGCGAAGGCGATCTCCTGGAACATAACTGACGCTAAGGCGTGAAAGCGTGGGGAGCAAACAGGATTAGATACCCTGGTAGTCCACGCCCTAAACGATGTTCACTAGTCGTCGGGATGCTTGTCATCTCGGTGATGCACCAAACGGATTAAGTGAACCGCCTGGGGAGTACGGTCGCAAGATTAAAACTCAAAGGAATAGACGGGGACCCGCACAAGTGGTGGAGCATGTGGTTTAATTCGAAGATACGCGAAGAACCTTACCTGGCCTTGACATTGATAGAATACTGTAGAGATACGGTAGTGCCTTTCGGGGAACTTGAAAACAGGTGCTGCACGGCTGTCGTCAGCTCGTGTCGTGAGATGTTGGGTTAAGTCCCGCAACGAGCGCAACCCTCGTCGTTAGTTGCTAACAGTTTGGCTGAGCACTCTAACGAGACTGCCTTCGTAAGGAGGAGGAAGGTGAGGACGACGTCAAGTCATCATGGCCCTTACGGCCAGGGCTACACACGTGCTACAATGGGGCGTACAGAGAGTTGCGATACCGCGAGGTGGAGCCAATCTCTTAAAGCGTCTCTCAGTTCGGATTGTTCTCTGCAACTCGAGAGCATGAAGCTGGAATCACTAGTAATCGTAGATCAGCATTGCTACGGTGAATACGTTCCCGGGTCTTGTACTCACCGCCCGTCACACCATGGGAGTTGATTTCACCCGAAATCGGGAAGCTAACCTTCGGGGGGCTACCGCTTACGGTGGAATTAGCGACTGGGGTGAAGTCGTAACAAGGTAACCGTAGGAGAACCTGCGGTTGGATCACCTCCTTTCTAGAGTAAAGAGATATCATTCGTTTGATATGCTCAATATAAAGAAAATCTCACACGAGAAAAAAATGTTAGTTGTTCAGTTGTCTGCTTGCTTAGTTTTCAGTGATCTATGTTATTTCACATATCGACCGATTATTCTCGGGCCTATAGCTCAGCTGGTTAGAGTGCACCCCTGATAAGGGTGAGGTCAGAGGTTCAAGTCCTCTTAGGCCCACCATTTTTGAGTTATAGTACTTGAAAAATGAAGAAGAGAATAAAGAAGTTTAACACCAGACCTACAGAGGTAGGTTTAGTGTTAGACTTTAAAAGTCTAAGAAGAGTTCATTAAATTAATATTGTCAAAGTCAACTAAAGTAAAGAATAAACAAGGTTTATTTTTGAAATAACAACTACAACAGATCGCTGTCTTATGTTAAGTAAGGCAGTGAGCGCAAATTAGAATAGTACGCCAAAGGAAGTAATTCCTTAGGCTGCGCTAACGCTAAGTTCTCTTCGACAGAGAGTCCAATCGCACTAGTGCGATGAGCTTACTGCTGAAGTAAACCCAGTGTTAACGTAGGTATTCGGACTTTGTTCGGATAACGTATCATATAAAAAAAAGATATTAAGGGCCATAGGTGGATGCCTTGGCTGGTAGAGGCGATGAAAGACGTACTAGGCTGCGAAAAGCCTCGGGGAGCTGCCAAGAAGCTTTGATCCGGGGATTTCTGAATGGGGCAACCCGGCATGGCGCGAGTCATGTCACCCTACGGGGGGCGAACGAAGGGAAGTGAAACATCTCAGTACCTTCAGGAAGAGAAATCAAACGAGATTCCCAAAGTAGCGGCGAGCGAAATGGGATTAGGACAAACCTGGTGCTTGCACTAGGGGTTGCGGACTGCATACGGTATTTGAGTCGATAGATGAGCCATTTGGAAAGATGGGCCATAGAGGGTGATAGCCCCATAATCGAAATCGACGATAAGCCAGCAGGATCCAGAGTAGGTCGGGACACGTGTTATCTTGACTGAAGCCGGGGGGACCACCCTCCAATCCTAAATACTACTACCAGACCGATAGTGAACCAGTACCGTGAGGGAAAGGTGAAAAGAACTGCGGTGAGCAGAGTGAAATAGAACCTGAAACCTATGGCTTACAATCATTCGGAGCACTATTATATATAAGTGTGACGGACTGCCTTTTGCATAATGAGCCTGCGAGTTGTGGTATCTGGCGAGGTTAAGCGAACGCGAAGCCGTAGCGAAAGCGAGTCTTAATAGGGCGACATAGTCAGATGCTGCAGACCCGAAACTGAGTGATCTATCCATGAGCAGGTTGAAGCTGGTGTAAGAGCCAGTGGAGGACCGAACCCATTGACGTTGAAAAGTCTCGGGATGACTTGTGGATAGGGGTGAAAGGCCAATCAAACTCAGTGATAGCTGGTTCTCTCCGAAATATATTTAGGTATAGCCTCGAGCATTAGCATACAGGGGTAGAGCACTGACAGGGCTAGGGCTGCCTACCGCGGTACCAAACCCTATCAAACTCCGAATACTGTATGTGCAACCTCGGGAGTCAGGCGGTGGGTGATAAAATCAATCGTCAAGAGGGGAACAACCCAGACTAGCAGCTAAGGTCCCAAAGTTACATCTGAGTGGAAAAGGATGTGGAGTTGCTGTGACAACCAGGAGGTTGGCTTAGAAGCAGCCATCCTTTAAAGAAAGCGTAACAGCTCACTGGTCTAGCGATTCTGCGCCGAAAATATAACGGGGCTAAGATGTACACCGAAGCTCTAGATTCATAGTTTACTATGAGTGGTAGGAGAGCGTTCCAAACAGCGTAGAAGCCATACCGGCAAGGAGTGGTGGAGCGTTTGGAAGTGAGCATGCAGGCATGAGTAGCGATAAAAGGGATGAGAATTCCCTTCGCCGTAAACCCAAGGTTTCCTACGCGATGCTCGTCATCGTAGGGTTAGTCGGGACCTAAGTCGAGTCCGAAAGGGGTAGACGATGGCAAATCGGTTAATATTCCGATACCGACGGTTGTTCATTTGAGTGATGGGGGGACGCATAGAGTTAAACGAGGTCACTGATGGAATAGTGGCTCGAAGGGTGTAGGATGATAAGCAGGCAAATCCGCTTATCGCGAATCCGAGACCTGACAGGCAATCCAATCTCTTCGGAGAGCGGGTTGAATCGTTGATACTGTCGTGCCGAGAAAAGCCTCTAAGCGAGAACAGCCGTTGCCCGTACCGTAAACCGACACAGGTGGGTGAGATGAGTATTCTAAGGCGCGTGGAAGAACCCTGGTTAAGGAACTCTGCAAACTAGCACCGTATCTTCGGTATAAGGTGTGCCTTAATCGTTAGGAGATTTACTCTCCAAAGCGATCAAAGGCCGCAGCAAAGTGTCCCTCCCGACTGTTTACCAAAAACACAGCACTCTGCTAACTCGTAAGAGGATGTATAGGGTGTGACGCCTGCCCGGTGCTTGAATGTTAAAAGGATTTGTTAGCTCTGCGAAGCATTGAATTGAAGCACAAGTAAACGGCGGCCGTAACTATAACGGTCCTAAGGTAGCGAAATTCCTTGTCGGTTAAATACCGACCTGCATGAATGGCGTAACGAGATGGGAGCTGTCTCAACCAGGGATCCAGTGAAATTGTAGTGGAGGTGAAAATTCCTCCTACCCGCGGAAAGACGGAAAGACCCCGTGCACCTTTACTATAGCTTGACATTGCTATTGGGATATCCATGTGCAGGATAGGTGGGAGCCGTTGATGTAGAAACGCCAGTTTTTACGGAGGCATCCTTGAGATACCACCCTTGGATATTCTGATAGCTAACTTGGTACGATTATCTCGTGCGAGGACAATGTCTGGTGGGTAGTTTGACTGGGGCGGTCGCCTCCTAAAAAGTAACGGAGGCTTACAAAGTTCGGCTCAGAAGGGTTGGAAATCCTTCGTAGAGTATAATGGCATAAGCCGGACTGACTGTGAGACAAACACGTCGAGCAGAGTCGAAAGACGGTCATAGTGATCCGGTGGTTCTGAGTGGAAGGGCCATCGCTCAAAGGATAAAAGGTACGCCGGGGATAACAGGCTGATCTCCCCCAAGAGCTCACATCGACGGGGAGGTTTGGCACCTCGATGTCGGCTCATCGCATCCTGGGGCTGGAGCAGGTCCCAAGGGTATGGCTGTTCGCCATTTAAAGCGGTACGCGAGCTGGGTTCAGAACGTCGTGAGACAGTTCGGTCCCTATCTTCCGTGGGCGTAGGAAAGTTGAGGAGAGCTGACCCTAGTACGAGAGGACCGGGTTGGACGTGCCACTGGTGCACCAGTTGTTCTGCCAAGAGCATCGCTGGGTAGCTACGCACGGATGTGATAACCGCTGAAAGCATCTAAGCGGGAAGCCAACTCCAAGATGAACTTTCCCTGAAGTACGCTTGAAGACTACAAGCTTGATAGGCTGGATGTGTACGCAGAGTAATCTGTTTAGCTGACCAGTACTAATAGTACGTTCGTCTTTTTTTTAGCTCACTGCCTTACTTAGTATAAGCAAAGTGGTCTGTTGTTGTAAATGTTGACTTTGATAATAAACTCCTCAAGTCCAAGCAGTTGGATATAAGCGCATCCCGGTGCTTTTATATCCGATTGTCTAGGTGGCTACAGAGAGAGGGAAACGCCTGGCCCCATTCCGAACCCAGAAGCTAAGCCTCCCATCGCTGATAATACTGCACCTTTCAGGTGTGGAAACGTAGGTCGCCGCCTAGTTATCGGATTTACCCTTCCTTTCAAATTATTTTTTTCCTTTGACTCTTTACATTTAAATTTCTATACAACACTACTATGTTAAAATCACGATCTATTTACTTACAAAGAGATATATTTGAAAAATATCGTTGTAGATCATCTTTATAACAATCAAAATATTTTTTTAACCGGCGGTGCGGGTGTCGGCAAAACCACATTGGTCAATGAGATTATTGAAACCTTTGAAAAAGATTCAAAAAAGATCGCAAAATTGGCTTCTACTGGAATGGCAGCTACATTGATTAACGGTCAGACACTGCATAGTTTCTTGGAAATCGGCATATGTAATAACCTCTCAGAACTAGAACAATCATCCAAGATAAAAATCAGTAAAAAATTAAAGAACATCCTTTTTGGCATAAGTCTGATCATAATAGACGAAATATCTATGATTAGTTCCTCTTTATTTGATCTTATAAGATTCAGATTGCTTCAAGCGGAATATAAAGGTGCCGTTTTGGCAGTCGGAGATTTTTTACAGCTTCCTCCCGTTGTCAAAGGATATGAATCTGTCAATTTTGCTTTTGAGTCGCAGGCATGGGCAAAGTTAAATTTTTTAACCATTGAACTTACAAAAAATCATAGAATTGATGATGAAGATTTTATCTCTTTATTAAATCGTATAAGATTTGGTCAATTGGACACTTCTTCGGCTGAAATATTGAATAGTTTTGTAAAACCTTTTACCGAAGATCTAAAAAACTTTACTCTTCTTTTTGGAAAAAACAGCAGCGCTTCTTCTCATAATAAAAGACAGCTTTCTTATATCGACGGTGATCTGCATATAAAAAAATGCGAGATAATAAAACATGACGATTCTGTTACAGATACTCAAGTTGAGCGTTATTTAAGTGACTCCAGAGTAATGAAAGAATTGGAGTTGAAGATCGGTGTTCCCGTACTTTTTACCAAAAACTCTTGGAATCATTTTAACGGTGAACGGGGTGTGGTGGTCAATATCGACGAAAGATACGTTTATATTCGAAAAAGTGATTCTACCATCGTAAAACTTGATCAGAGTGCTCAACATAAAACTATCTGGATAGAACAGGAAAACGAAGGAAAAAAAGAGAGCGTAGAGAAGAAGCTTTTTTCTGTTTACCAATATCCTATCGTATTGGCATTTGCAATAACGATACATAAATCTCAAGGAATGAGTATAAAAGATCTGATAATTGAAACAAATGAGATATTTGCACCTTCTCAGTTCTATGTTGCGCTTTCCCGTGCTACGTCTCAAAAAAGGCTGATATTGATAAAACCCAAAAGAGATTGGAGAGAACTTGTTTTTGTAGATAAAAAAGCTGTGGAATTTACTATGGAAAATAAGCCGAGAAGCGAGATTCTCGGCTTATTATAAAACAATTATAGATCGTTTTCGTGTTTTGCAAGGTAGTCTGCTACGCCTTCAGTTGAAGCTTTCATCCCTTCGTCGCCTTTTTGCCATCCTGCAGGACATACTTCACCATGCTCATTGGTAAATAGCATTGTATCTACCATACGGATCATCTCATCGATGTTGCGTCCGAGAGGAAGGTCATTGATCACGGCATGACGAACAGTACCGTCCGCATCGATCAAAAATGATCCGCGCAGAGCAACGGATTCACCGAAAAGTACATCGTAATCTCTTGATATCTGTTTGCTCAAATCTGCAACAAGTGGGAATCTTACTTTTCCGATACCGCCTTTTTCAACAGGAGTTTCTCTCCAAGCAAAGTGTGAGAATTGACTGTCAACCGATACGCCTATTACATTAATGCCGCGGCTTGTAAACTCTTCTATTCTATGAGAGAACGCTATAATCTCAGAAGGACATACAAATGTAAAATCTAACGGATAGAAAAAAAGTACGGCACCTTTTTTTCCTAAATTTTCCATCAAGTTAAAGTTTTCGACGATCGAACCGTCTGCTAAAACCGCAGTTGCAGTAAAATCCGGAGCTTTGTTTGTTACTAACATTTTTATTTCCTTATAAAATTTATTTATGGAGAAAGTTTACCCTATAAAGATTAAATAATTTATTGTTTTTTTAATAATTGTTTTTTTTTAAATATCCTTTAGATATAATCACGATGACTTATGAGGCAAGACCTCGTATTTCAATAAAGGAAATCGATGACTAAAGAGTATATTTTTACTTCAGAGTCTGTAACAGAAGGGCATCCTGATAAGATGGCAGATCAGATCAGTGATGCAATTTTGGATTATATTATTGAGCATGATACGTCAGCACGTGTAGCGTGTGAAACATTGGTATCGAATGGTTTTTGTGTAATTGCAGGCGAACTGAAAACAACGGCTTATGCGCCGATGCAGGTAATAGCGCGTAAAGTGATCCAAGAGATCGGCTATACGGATGCGACATATGGCTTTGATTATAGATCGGCTGCTGTTTTAAACGGGATCGGTGAGCAGTCTCCTGATATCAATCAGGGGGTTGATCAGGCAAGCGGTGAAATAGGCGCGGGCGATCAAGGTTTGATGTTCGGTTACGCTTGTAAAGAGACCGATGTTTTAATGCCTTTGCCGATATATTTGGCTCACCGTTTGACCGAGCGTTTGGCGCAGGTCCGCAAAGACGGTACGGTTCCCTATCTGCGCCCTGACGGCAAAGCACAGATAAGTGTCAAATATATAGATGACAAACCGGTATCAGTCGAGACTATTGTAATATCTACACAGCATGCCCCTGACGTATCTCAAGAGAAAATTCATGAAGATATGATCAATGAAGTGATAAAAAAAGTAATTCCGGAGGATATGATAAGCGAAAATATCGTTTATCATATCAATCCGACAGGAAAATTCGTGATCGGAGGACCGCAAGGCGATGCAGGACTTACGGGACGTAAGATCATTGTCGATACATACGGCGGATCTTGTCCTCATGGCGGCGGAGCGTTTAGCGGAAAAGACCCTACGAAAGTCGATAGAAGTGCGGCGTATGCAGCCCGATACGTAGCCAAAAATTTGGTTGCGGCCGGTGCGTGTGAACGCGCGACCATTCAAGTGGCTTATGCCATCGGTGTCGCAAAGCCCGTATCGATCATGGTAAATACGCATGGAACTGCCGTTGTATCTGAAGAGATGATAGAAAAATGTGTTGCAGATCTATTCGATCTTTCGCCAAAAGGGATCATAGAATCTCTAAACCTGCTTCGTCCGATATACAGAAAGACTGCTGCATACGGACATTTCGGTCGTGAAGAGGATGAATTCACATGGGAAAAAACAGACAGAGCGGAAGATATTAAAAAGTATCTCTCGATCTAAGAAGTTTTCTTTTGCATAAGGCGTATAATGCGCTTTTATGTGAAAGAATAAATATATGTAATTATAATAAATTTTACATCAAGAAAAGTGTAACATATCGTGATTTTCACATCAAATATCGTCGGCTTTTAGCTTGATTTAAAATAGTTTTGTTTATAGTTACTTGAATTAAAAATAGGAGATAACATGGCAGTAATTATTAACGATATATGTATAAACTGTGGTGCTTGTATAGACGAATGTCCGGTAGAGGCAATAGTAGATGAGGATGATAACCCGACGGGTGAAGAGTTATATTATGTATATCCAGATAAATGTGTAGAATGTATCGGTCATCATGACGAGCCGGCATGTGCTACAGCATGTCCGACTGAAGGATGTATCACATGGGATATGCCATTTGACTCTGCTCATAAAGATTTCTTTGCAGGTGCTAACTATGTCGGCGGTAAAAACTACGTAGTAGAAGATGCTGATGCAGAGATGCCGTCTCGCGACGATGTTAGTGCAGACGCTCGTAAAAACCGCGAGAACGTAGTAGATTAATTAAACTTAATTATAGGCGTCTTTATAGATGCCTATAAACCCCTCTTTTTTTTCTAAATCATTTGTCTTTTTAACACAATATCCGCAGGTTTAAATAAAAATATACTTTTATTTGGGTATAATTCCACTCTATTTTTTTATATATACTAGGAGTACTGATGGAACGTACGTTATCTATCATCAAACCTGATGCTGTTGCAAAAGGTGTTATCGGTAAAATTTTGGATCGTTTTGAAAGCAATGGTCTTAGAATAGCAGCTACAAAAAAACTTCAACTTTCTCGTAAAGATGCAGAGACTTTTTATGCTGTTCACAGCGAGCGCCCGTTTTTCAATGATTTAGTTGATTTTATGATAAGTGGACCGGTTGTTGTATCTGTACTAGAGGGTGAAGACGCGATGAAAAAAAATCGTGATCTTATGGGGGCTACAAACCCTAAAGAAGCAGCAGCTGGTACTATCCGTGCAGATTTTGCGGAAAATATCGATGCTAATGCGGTTCATGGAAGCGATTCATTGGAAAATGCTGCAGTGGAGATAGCGTTTTTCTTTGCGGAAAAAGAGATTTCGTAATCCGTTTTTATGACCGTTAATTTTAGAAAAGTTACTAAAACACCATTAGACTTTGATATAAGGTCTGATAATATTGTTTTTAAAGGTAGTTTGAAGTATGATGGCGAAAATCTTGTACTTTTGCAAGCTACTATAACCGGATCAATCGATTTGGATTGTTATCTCTGCTCAGGCGATGTAGTGCTTCAGCTTAATGAAGATGTCGAATTTTTGATAAGCAACGGAGTTTATAACGGAATGAGAGAAGATTATGATGTCGTAGAATCTTTTGACGGAAATATTGATATCGAAGAGTTACTAAACTCCGAAATAGAGTTGATAAAGAGTGGCTATCATAGCTGTGAAGATTGTAAATAAGAGGAAAGGAAATTAAAAAATGGCAGTACCAAAAAGACGTGTGTCACATTCACGTTCTGCAAAACGCAGAACTCATTATAAAATCAGTTTGAAACGTCCTGTAAAAGACGTTGACGGAACATACAGATTACCACACCACATTAATCCAACTACCGGTGAGTACAAATAATCAATGGTGAAAATCGCTATTGATGCAATGGGCGGGGATTTCGGTCCTGAGCCTATCGTAAGTGGAGTTGTTCTTGCTCTAAAAAAAAGAAAGTTTCACCCTATTTTAGTTGGTAAAAGAGATGAAATTTTATCTTTATTACCCAAGGGATATAAAGATAAAGTTTCTATAGTCGATGCTGATGATCTCATCAGCATGCATGACGCTGCGACCGATGCTTTAAAACGTAAAGAAAGCAGCATTTATAAAGCGATCGAACTAGTAAAAGAGGGACATGCCCACGGGATCGTCTCTGCCGGACACAGCGGTGCGACAATGACACTCGCTACTCTTCGATTGGGAAGACTCAAGCATGTCCTTCGTCCGGCGCTTGTAACTTTGATGCCTACAAAGATCGGACGCCGTTCCGTTTTACTCGATGTGGGCGCCAATGTCGATTCAAAGGCTGAGCATTTAGTGCAGTTTGCTATAATGGGCGGATGTTACGCAGAAGATATGCTTAAAATATCCGAGCCGAGCATCGGCCTGCTTGCAAACGGCGAAGAGGACTCAAAAGGCAATGATCTCACTAAAGAAGCTTTTAAACTCTTAAAAGGCTATAAAGGTTTTAAAGGCAACGTCGAAGGCAGTGATATTTTTAACGGCAGCTGTGACGTGATCACATGTGACGGGTTTGTGGGTAACCTGGTGTTGAAAACTTCAGAAGGAGTGGCCTCTACCATCAGCATCTTGATAAAGGACTATATCCGTAAATCGCCCATAGCGATCACGGGTGCGCTTTTAATGAGAAAAGTTTTCAAACTTCTTAAAAAAGAGATCGATTATGCCGAGATCGGCGGAGCTCCGCTGATAGGTATAAAGGGCTGTGCAATCGTCAGCCATGGAAAAAGTAATTCAAAAGCTATCAAAAATGCTATATTTCAGGCTATCAGGTATATAGATACCGGTGTAAATCAGCATATAGAAGACCGTTTGGAAGCTATGAAATCAAAGGAAAAATAACGATGTATGCAGCTTTTCGCTCTATTGGAGCCTATGTACCTGAAAAAATATTGACAAACGAAGATTTGGAAAAGATGGTAGATACGTCCGATGAGTGGATAACCAAGCGTACAGGCATCAAAGAGCGCCGTATCGCATCTGAAAACGAAACGACCAGCGATATGGGCGTCAAAGCTGCATCTTTGGCTATCGAAAGATCGGGTATCGATAAGAGCGAGATAGATCTTGTCGTCTGTGCGACGATATCACCCGATTACTTATGTATGCCCTCTACTGCTACGATTATAACCGACAAACTCGGTCTTGGTAATATTATGGCATTTGATATATCTGCGGCATGTACGGGATTTATCTATGCTCTGAATGTAGCTAAGGCTTTCGTGGAATCGGGCTTGAAAAAAAATGTTCTCATTGTCGGAGCGGAAAGGCTGAGTAAGATCACCGATTACAGCGACAGGGCTACATGTATCCTTTTCGGTGACGGTGCAGGTGCTGCTATGATAAGTGCGACTGAAGATAAGAGAGAAGCTATTATCGACGTGCATACGGGCAGCGACGGTTCTTATGCCGAACTTCTTATGACGCCAAACGGCGGATCGGGTTCGATCCATGACAGTCTTACGGCGGAATCCGCGGGAGCATTCATGCAGATGAAAGGCAACGAGACTTTTAAAGTCGCCGTCAGAACGTTGACAAACGATGTCAAAGAGATACTCGAGACAAATAAGATCTCATCTGATTCTATTAAGCATTTTGTCCCGCATCAGGCAAATTACCGTATTATCAAAGCCGTAGGCGACGCTTTGGAGATGAAAGACGAACAAGTGGTGCTTACCGTTGCAAAATATGGGAACACTTCCGGGGCGTCTATCCCTATGGCGATCAACGATATATATGAAAGCGGAAAACTAAAAGCGGGGGATATGATGCTTTTGGATGCTTTTGGCGGCGGACTGACATGGGGAAGTGCATTAGTCCCTTTTTCTCCAAAAAAATAGTTTTAAGATCCTAAACTCCGTTTGAAACAGAGGCAGCCATGTTAAATAAATCTTTTATGACGAATTTCATATCTCTTCTTTTGATAGGTATTGCTTTTATCGTTCCAAAAGAGTTCTCAAAATATTTTTTATATGCGGGGTTATTTGCACTTTCAGGCTCCGTTACCAATCAGCTTGCTATCCATATGCTATTTGAAAAAGTTCCGTTTCTTTACGGTTCGGGTGTTATAACTTCAAGATTTGAAGGATTTAAAGCAAGCATCAAAAATCTTATGATGAGAGAGTTTTTTACAAAAGGGCAGCTTGACAGTTTTTTTGCTAAAGAGGAAAAAAAGCTGGATCTTGTCCCGATAATAGAAGAGACGGATTTTTCTCCGGCATACGACGCGCTTACAAAGACGGTCATGGAATCATCTTTTGGCAGCATGCTCGGTATGTTCGGCGGTGAAAAAGCGCTCGAAGCCCTTAAAGATCCGTTTAGTAAAAAAATGAAAGATGCGGTTTTAAAGATAGTAGAATCCGATGCGTTTAACCAAACGATGCAGAACCATTTGAAAAGTTCGAGTCTGAGTCAGGATATGCTTGATTCGATCGAAAAGCTTATCGATACGAGACTTTGTGAAGTCACTCCGCAGATGGTCAAAGAGATGATCGAACGCATTATCAAGGAACATCTCGGCTGGCTTGTTGTATGGGGAGGAGTATTTGGCGGACTCATAGGAGTCGTAAGTTCGATACTGCTATAAAGCCCCGGTATCAGACGACTTTGATCGTTACTTCGGCGATCTTTATGATGTCGCCTGAGACTATTTTTGCTCTTTTCCTCAGTTCTGTCTCGCCGTTTCTTTTTACATGGCCCTCGGCAATGAGGATCTTCGCATCTGCTCCGCTGTCTACGAGGTCTAATACCTTTATAAGTTTATAGAGTTCTATATAATCATCGGTTAATCTGAATTCCATTATCTTGGGGACCTTTTTGTTATTTTTCTTTTCTTTTGCGCTGCAGGTTTTCTTTTTTGAGGTGTTTTTGGTTTTTCGGTGTTTTTAACGCTCTTTTTCGGACGGTTCGGTTTTATATCGTCACTCGCGGCTTTTTTGGTGATATCGACCTCAAATCCTTCTAGCTCTACCCTCGGTATTTTGACATGTATGAGTCTTTCTATGGTTTTCATCTGCTCTTTCTCATTGATATCAAGCAGGGTGATGGCTTCGCCGTCGTTTCCAGCACGCCCGGTTCTGCCGATACGGTGTATATAATCTTCTGCGACAGAGGGGAGCTCGTAGTTGATTACTTGCGGGAGCTGCTCGATATCGATTCCGCGCGAAGCGATATCGGTTGCGACCAAAACTCTTATCTCTTTTTTCTTGAATTTAGAAAGTGTTTTGTTTCTCTGCGCAAGCGTCTTGTCTCCATGAACCACTTCGGTTTTCAAACCGTCGAGCTTCAGCTCCTGAGCCAGAATATCCGCACTCTTTTTCGTACGGGTAAAGACAAGTACCTGCTGGTAATTTTTTGAACCGATCAAAAACGAGAGCAGTTCGGCTTTTCTGTCTGCATCTACGAGATAGATGATCTGCTTGACAGTATCGACGGTCTTGTTCTGTTTTGCTGTTTCTATGAACTCAGGCTTTTTCAACAGAAGGCGCGAAAGTTTTCTTACTTTGTCGTCATATGTCGCGGAGAACAGAAGCGTCTGATGCTTTTTGGGAAGCTCGGCATGGATAAGTCTGATATCTGTCACAAAACCCATGTCAAGCATTCTGTCCGCTTCATCGACCACAAAGATCTCCAAGTGCTTCAAATCTATGCTTTTATTTAATATGTGCTCGCGAAGTCTTCCCGGAGTGGCGATGAGTATGTCGATGCCGTTTTTAAGCCGTTTTTCTTGGGACTCAAGACTTTTTCCTCCGACAAGAAGCGAGAACGAGCTGCCCATATATTTGGCATATTTTTTACCTTCTGCTTCTATCTGGATCGCCAGTTCGCGCGTGGGGGTCATCACTACCACTCTGACTGCCTTTGGAGAAAGAGGTCTGTTGTCTCTTAGTCTTTGAATAATAGGAAGTAAAAATGCAGCAGTTTTTCCCGTACCCGTCTGAGCGGTTGCAAAGATATCTTTTTTAGCAAGGACAAGCCCTATTGTTCTGTCTTGTATGGGTGTCGGTTTTTCATAACCCAACTCGCCTATCGCGTCTAGTATAGGTTTGATGAGACCAATTTTTTCAAATGACATCTGTAAATCCTTTCGGTAGCATAATTTTAGCATTTTAATTGATATAATTACACCGATATTAGAAGTAACAGGCATATTTTATGGTTAGAAAATTTTTTAAAAAAAAGAGTTCCGGCGGGAAGCTTGACCAGTTTATAGAAAAATACAATATTCCAAGAGCTTATCTCTCGACAAACAGAAAAAACATATCAAAAGGTGTTTTTATAGGGCTTTTTATAGGATTTATTCCCATGCCTATGCAGATGCTCGCTGTCGTTGCCATGATGCCTTTTGCTAAGTTCAATGTCCCAATAGCGATCTCCATGGTCTGGCTGAGTAATCCTTTTACGATGCCGGCCATGTATTATATGGAGTACCTCACGGGAAGCTTTTTTTTAGGAACGCAGGTTGCACCTGTTGAGATAACGATGCAGTGGTTCAGCGACAATCTGAAAAATATATTTGTGCCGCTGTATGTAGGTACGCTTTTTTATTCGGTCACTGTTTCTAGCGCTATGTATTTTTTGATAAACTTTTTATGGAAGCGCTCAGTTCATAAAGAGAGAAATTCACTAAAAGACGACGAGGAGTGAAAATTGAGTAAACATAAGATGATCTTTTTAAAAGACTACAGGGCTCCGGATTTTACTATTGAGAAATGTTATTTGGAATTTGACATTTTTGAAGAGTATACGATCGTCAAAAATAGGATGAACGTAGTTCAATGCTGCAACGATATTTATGACGTCAGATTTAACGGAGTCGATCTGGAACTGCTCTCTTTTAAAGTAGACGGAAAAATACTCAGCAGGGATATGTATAAGGTAGATGAAGAGAGCCTGACCCTTTACAATGTATACGGAAATTTCGATCTTGAGATAGTAACGAAGATATACCCGCATAAAAATACGGAACTCGAAGGTCTGTATAAATCAAACGGAATGTTCTGTACGCAAAATGAACCGGAGGGTTTTAGACGTATCACCTACTTTTTGGACAGACCGGACGTGATGGCAAAATATACCGTAAAAGTGATCGCCGATAAAAGATACCCGATGCTTTTGAGCAACGGAAATAAAAAGGAAAGCGGCGAGATAGACGCCCATCGCCATTTTTGTGTCTGGGAAGACCCTTTTGCAAAGCCTTCGTATCTTTTTGCTCTGGTAGCAGGAAATCTCGGTTTTGTAAGTGACAGCTTCAAAACGATGACCGGCAGAGAGATCGAGCTGAATATCTATTGCGATCTTGGAAATGAATCAAAATGTTTTCATGCCATGGAGTCTTTAAAAAAAGCGATGAAATGGGATGAAGAAAAATATGGCCGCGAATACGACCTGGATATCTACAACATAGTCGCAGTCGATAGTTTTAATATGGGAGCTATGGAGAACAAAGGGCTCAATATCTTTAATTCCCATTACGTGCTTGCGGATAAAGAGAGCGCGACGGACCAGAATTATATGGGAATCGAGAGTGTGATAGCCCATGAATATTTTCATAACTGGACGGGAAACCGTATTACATGCAGAGACTGGTTTCAGCTGACGCTTAAAGAGGGGCTCACCGTTTATCGCGATCAGACTTTTAGTGCGGATATGAACTCTAAAGAGGTTGTACGTATAGACAACGTAAAATCTCTGCGCGAGCGTCAGTTCGTAGAGGATGCGGGACCGACGGCACATCCTGTACAGCCTGACTCGTATATCTCGATGAATAATTTTTATACGTCGACTGTTTATGAAAAGGGCGCTGAGATCATAGGAATGTACCATACGCTTTTAGGTGAAGAGAATTATAAAAAATCCATGAATCTTTATTTTGATACTTTTGACGGACAAGCCGTCAGGGTCGATGATTTTTTCTGGGCGATGGAGCAAAACTACGAGGGAGATTTGAGCCAGTTTAAGAGATGGTATCACCAATCCGGCACGCCGACTCTGCAAGTCAGCGAAAGTTATGCCGAGGGTACATTAAAGCTTACGTGCAAGCAGATCGTACCGGCGACGGTGGAAGGCAAAGATCAGCTGCCTTTCATGTACCCTTTTAAAATAGCTTTGTTCTGCGAGAACGGGGAGTTTATAAAAGAGGAGACATTGACCATCAAAGAGGAAACGGAACTCTTTACGTTCGAATTTCTTCCTTGCAAGCCGAAACTCTCTTTAAACAGAGGATTCTGCGCACCGATAAAAACGGTCTATGAAGATCAGGATTATCCGTTTTTGATGAAATACGACAATGACAGTTTCAATAGATATGAAGCGGCTCAGGAGTTTGCACTGCGCACTTTAAACAAGCTCATAGATACAGGTACGATCGATGAACTCTATGTGCAGTCGTATAGAGAACTTCTTGATGCCGATACGGACCTGATGTATAAAGCGCAGCTTTTGGAGCTTCCGAGCATATCGAACCTGATGCAGACAAGAGAAACAATAGATTTTGTAAAATTATGCGATGCAAGAGAATCACTGATCCGACATATCGCGTCTATATATAAAAAAGAGTTTTTCACCCTTTATAAATTGAACCACGACGGTGAGAATGAATCCGTCTCTTCCGATGCGATGGCTGCAAGAGCTCTAAAAAACAGAGCTCTGCAGTTTCTTTGTTCGCTCAAAAGCGAAGATATTCAAGAGATATGCACTAAGCAATACTATGATTCTAAGACCATGAACGATAAAGTGACCGCTCTTTCGCTGCTGGAAAACTATTTTAGCAAAACTGCGGAATCGGCACTAAAAGATTTCTACGACAAATATAAAAACGATATGCTGGTAATGAATAAATATTTTACAGTCATCTCTTCTGCAAAACGAGAGGATGTGTTATCAAGAGTCGTCGAATCGCAAAGAGACGAAGTATATGATGAAAAAGTGCCAAACCTTGTCCGCTCATTGATCTACACTTTTACAAGAAACTACCGTTACTTTCATGCAGATGACGGAAGCGGCTATGAGTTTATCGCCGACAAAGTAATAGCGATAGACAGGATAAACGCACAGATAGCTTCAGGGCTTGCAGGTGCGTTCAAGATATACGGGAAACTGGACAGTTGTCACAAAAACGTGATGAAGGTTCAATTGGAGCGCATTCTTGCAACGGACAATCTTTCGGATAATACATATGAGATAGTTTCTAAAATTTTGGATAAAAAATGAAACATAACCAACAAATAGGATAATTTTTTAAAAAATTAAGCTTTATTTTTGAAAACTAGCACTACAATAAGGAGACATTATAATACTATCATAAAATATTCTTCTTGAGTAGTGTTGTGATTTTTAGTTATATTATTTGATACGAGGAGTAGGCATGGCAAGATTAGTTGTTCTTGGCGGAGGGGTTGCAGGTCATACAGCCGCTACATTTGCAGCAAAATGGTTAGGTTCTGAGCATGAGGTTGTAGTAGTTACACCTAACGCGAAGTGGAACTGGATTCCTTCAAACATCTGGGTTGGTGTTGGAGAGATGAGTAAAGAGGATGTTACGTTTGATTTGGCACCTGTGTACCAAAAAGCAGGTATAAATTATAAACAAGCAAAAGCAGTTTCTATTAATCCTGAAGGTAAAGAGGGTTCAGACAAACCTTTTGTTACTGTAGAGTTTACAGGACAAGGTAAAGTCGGTGAAACTGAAGAGGTTCAATATGATTATCTGATCAATGCAACTGGTCCGAAACTAAACTTTGCTGCTACTCCAGGTCTTGGTGATGCAAACGGTTTAGGTGAGTTTACAGTTTCAGTTTGTACGGCAGATCATGCTGTTCATGCAAATGAAGAGTTCCAAAAAACAATCGAGAAGATGAAAAAAGGGGAGCGTCAAAAATTCCTTATCGGTACAGGTCACGGTATGTGTACTTGTCAAGGTGCGGCGTTTGAGTATATCTTCAATATCGAGCATGAACTAAGAAAAGCAGGTGTCCGTGATATGGCGGATCTACAATGGATATCTAACGAATCGTTCCTTGGCGACTTCGGTGTCGGCGGACTTCATATGAAAGCTATGGGCTTCGCGGTCAGTTCTAGAATCTTTGCAGAGTCTTTATTTGCAGAACGTAACGTTGAATGGACTATCGGTGCTCACGTAAATAAAGTTGAAAAAGGTAAAGCGCATTATGAACTTCTAGACGGTTCAATGGGTGAACATGAATTCGATTTCGCGATGCTTATCCCTCCGTTTGCGGGTGTCGGCATAAAAGCATATGATAAAGCCGGTGAAGATATCACTGCGACAGTATTTGCTCCAAACGGATTTATGAAAGTTGATGCAAACTACGCTGCTGGTGCATATGAGAACTGGAAAGCTAGTGACTGGCCACGTACATACCAAAACCCTACATATAAAAATATGTTTGCTGCGGGTATCGCATTTGCTCCTCCGCATGGTATATCTAAACCGATGAGTTCACCAAACGGAACTCCGATCAATCCGACTCCTCCACGTACAGGTATGCCTTCAGGTATTATCGGTAAAGCAGTCGCTCACAGTGTTTGTGATTTGATGACAAAAGGTGAAAGTGCTCACTTACATGAAGCTTCAATGGCTGAAATGGGTGCTGCGTGTGTTGCATCGGCAGGTAAAGGTATCTTCACTGGTACTGCAGCGGCTATGACTATCTATCCTGTTGTACCGGATTTTGAAAAATATCCTGGAACAGGCCGTGATACGGATTATACATTTGGTGAAATCGGTCTTGCCGGCCACTGGATCAAACATATCCTACACCACCTGTTCATCTATAAAGCTAAGCTAAATCCGGGCTGGACTCTGATTCCAGAATAAAAATAAAATAAAGAAAAGGAAAGAATATGTCAAAATACGGTGAAAAGAATATCAAAGCTTACGGAAACAACTTTACTACAATGACACCTGGTCCATTCGCAAGATGGATGAGAACTTGTCTTATTTGGCAATTTTTACGTTTTATCGCGATCAATATTAAAATGATCGTGGTCGTCGGAAAAAGCCACTAAATTATTGCGAATCGGATTTTTCCCGATTCGTAAACTACTTACAAAAACTCTCTTCATAAACTCTTTTTTTACCTTTATAACGACTAACTTTTGTATAATATACTATTACGAATCAAGTAGGTAGTCATTATGAGCGAACTTTTAAATCTAAAATCAAATATATCGACTTTAGAAAACGGCAAATCTTCTATTATTTCCAAATGGATGCAACACAGTGCTCCACAATCCATACTTATGTATCATAATATAAACAGAGAAACGTTTGTAAAAGATTACGCCGGGCCCGTATTTGATTATTTTATGGGTGTTATCAAAGGTCTTGTACAGATAGGAGACTGCCCCGTTATCGCAGATTT